>JAABSF010000008.1 GCA_011390535.1 Deltaproteobacteria bacterium
CCGATCTACTTCGATCCCTTTAACCTCCATAAGCCCCAAAACCCGCCCCAAAGGGATCTCTACGTCCCTCATCAATGATTCCAATCCTTCTTCTTTGACCCGGGTCAAGAGCTGTTTTCCCAAGATATAGGTAACCTCAGCGTCTTCAGCAGCATATCGTGTGGCGTCCTTTATGGATACCTTATCGAAAGTAATAGCCGATCGACCTTTCCCGCAAACCTGCTCATATGGGATCATTTTGTAATTGAGCTCTCTGTAGGCCAAGGCATCAAGACCATGAGAAGGTTCTGAAGGGTCGAGAAGATAAGACGCTATCATAGGATCACAAACGATTCCCGCAAGCTCGATTCCCTCTCTATAAAAAAGCACATAATCGTATTTATAGTTCTGTCCATAGACAGGAATATCTTCATCTTCAAGATATGGTTTCAGCGCTTTCAACACGTCTTTCATGGGCAGACCCTTGCCTTGGTCTTCCAATGTTGTATGCCCCACAGGTATATACCAAGCCTTCCCCGGACCCACCGCCAAAGCAACACCCACAATACGAGCTTGAACCGGATCCAAACCGGTGGTCTCGAGATCAACAGCAAAACCATCACATGCATCCAGTGCAGATGTTATCTCTTTCAGTTGAGCTGAATTCTCTACTGCAGAATACAGCTCAGGCTTAGGGCACTCAGGTTTCGGGTGAATTGATTCGTCTTCATCTCTTTGGTCATCCCTTTGCTCAAGCTTGGATTTTTTTTCCGTCGGAGATTCTTCTTGCATTGTTTCAGACACCCCATTCTTGCCTTTATCCAGGTTCCCTTGCACCGCTCTTTTTGAGCCAAAGAGAGATTGTTGCACAGACTCTACCCCGTTTTCATCCCTTGAATCTTCGTTTCCGCTCTTTTCCGAACTCTCCTCTTTGCCGTAGACCTTGTAAATTGTATCTAAATCCTGCAACCAGCGCTTAAAACTGAGACGTCGTAACAACTCTTCAAGCGGTCCGGCTTTCGCGGGCCCGGCCGTCAGATCTCGGAGTTTTACGTCTAAGCTTACGTCATCACGAAGCTTCACCAATTTTTTAGCCAGTCGAGCATCTTCGGCATGCTTGATCAAAGTCTCTCCACGTTTACCTTTTATTTTCCCCTTCTTAGCAGCATCCAAAACTTTTTCCATTGATCCAAATTCGTTCAACAGCTTGGCTCCAGTCTTTTGACCTATACCGGGGACACCTGGAATATTGTCTGAGGAGTCTCCCATTAAAGCCAGCAAATCTTCCATAAGCTCCGGCACTACACCAAACTTTTTTTCAACCTCCCCAGGCGTGTATACTCTTTCCTTCATAGAGTCATATAGATGAACAGTATCACATGTCATACCCATCAAGTCTTTATCTGATGATACAATGGTAGAGTGCATTCCTTCATCCTTCGCCCAACCCACAAGTGTGGCGATTATATCATCCGCTTCTACTCCCTCTTGTTCCAGCGCCATCACGCCCAAATTGCTCACCAACTCACGGATAAGGGAAAACTGAACCACTAAATCTTCAGGAGGAGGAGGACGATTAGCTTTGTATTGATCATACAATTCATTTCTAAAGGTCGGTCCCTTAGCGTCAAAAACAACCACCAAAAAATCAGGTACTTTGTCTGTCAACAATTTCATGAGCATAGCCCCAAAACCATAGACAGCATTGGTGGGCACACCTGATGACGAAGTCAAACTTCGAATGGCGTGATATGCTCTGAAAATAAAAGAACTCCCATCCACAATATAAAGACTGTGAGATTTACTCATGCTCATTATCTCCTTGGACAAATTATGCTATTTTATTGTATAGAATTCTGTTTGTATAGAGTGCCGACAAAAGAAGGATCAAAGAAATACATGGAAACAACAGATATAAAAAAAAACGTCCAGAATATTCTACAAACACTACCGCCCAACGTTACCCTGGTTGCAGCCGCCAAAACACGAACAGGCGATGAGGTTAAAGCCGCTGTTGAAGGTGGTGTCAAAGTACTAGGGCACAATTATGTCCAAGAAGCGGAACAAATGCATGAAGAGATTGGTGAGTGGACGGAGTCAAGAGATGTAAAGTGGCACATGATCGGACATCTACAAAGAAACAAAGCAAAAAAGGCCATAAGTCTGTTTGATATGATTGAAACCCTTGATTCTTTCCGCCTCGCAAAGAAACTGCAAAAAGAATGTGAAAAAGCAGATAAAACCATGGATGTTTTAATAGAAGTCAACAGCGGAGAAGAGTCGAACAAAACCGGGGTAACCCCCGAATTTGTCAAAGAACTCGTCCATAAAGTTTCCGAGCTGGATAGACTGTACATAAAAGGGTTGATGACAATGGGACCAATAGGAGGAAACCCTGAGAACGCCAGGCCTTATTTTCGACTAACAAAACAATTATTCGATGAACTCTCCAACTCACCCAAAGATAACGTCTCTATGGAGACACTTTCGATGGGCATGAGCAATTCCTATTTGCAGGCTGTCGAAGAAGGGGCTACTCTTGTTCGTATCGGAACACGTTTGTTTGGTCCGCGTGCTTGTATGACTCAATTTTCCAATCAACCCAAACATAACTCGTGAGATCTTTACCCTAATGATAATAGTTTGGTTTCTTTTACTCATAGGTCCACTTATCTTCATCCACGAACTGGGACACTTCGCGCTGGCTAAGCTCTTCGGCGTAAAAGTTCACCGTTTTTCCCTGGGGTTCGGGCCTGCCATAAAGGGCATGAGTTGGACCCGAGGCGAAACGGAATATAGGATTTCTTATTTTCCCCTTGGTGGATACGTCAAAATGCTGGGCGATGATCCAACCGTCGAGATTCCCGAAAAAGACAAAGACCGATCATTCACACACAAGCCTCTTTGGCAACGCTATCTAATTGTTATCGCAGGGCCCTTTTTCAACCTCGCTCTGCCTATAATCATCTACTTTTTTTATTTTGCCGCCCAATCGACGGCGTCACCCGCAGTCGTGGGAACCGTTTTAGAGGGCGAGCCGGCCGACAAGGCAGGATTGAAACCAGGTGACAAAGTTTTATCGGTGAACGGTAAAAAAACACGCTATTGGTTTGATCTTACTAGAGTCATCCGTAAAAACCCGGATAAAAAGATTACCCTGAAGATAAAAAGAGATGGACAAAAACTCAGCGTGAAAGCCCGACCTCGTTTGAGACGTTTGGAGACAAGGCTCGGTGTTGTGGAAGAAAGAGGACTGCTGGGAATAGTTCCAGCCTTTACTGCTTCAGAGATAGGTGTCTCTGATCCCCAAAGCCCTGCAGCAAAGGCAGGGCTTAGAAGAGGAGACTGGATCCTTAAGATCAATAACAAGAAAACTCGATACCGGCATCAGCTTAAGAAAACCTTAGAACAAACAAAGCCCGGCGAGGTAATCGAGTTAACCATCCTACGGCCACTAAAACCAAAGGAGGCCGATTTTGCCGATCTGAGATTGCTAAAACCACTCACCCTGAACCTATCTACAGCCGCACACCCTGATATATCCGAGCAAGAGTCACCCGGTGATAAAAAAGGTGCGTACACCGGCATACTTTCAGGAGAGATGTTCTTGGATTATATAGAACCCGGAAGTCCTGCTCATATCCTCGGCCTAAAGGAGGGAGATCGTATAGTCTCTGCAATGAACAAACCTCTAAAAAGCTGGTTTCTTTTTGAAAACATCTTGCATAGACACAAAGACAAAGCCATCCCGATTACTTGGAAACCCTACGGGCAACCTCTTAGAAAAGGAACCCTGCGCCAACAAAAAAAGATCATCACCAATGAGTTCAAGCAAGAAGAAGAGAGCTATATTTTTGGCGCCTTTAACCGAATTACACACCATTTTCCAGACGAAATCCCCATTCATAATCGAGTGATTTACGGTGGAAAGATGGCCATGCTTATGACATCAGAGATTATCTATGACATGGGCCTCGCTGTGGTTCAAATGTTCAGAGGACGCGTACCCGCAGATTCTGTAGGCGGCCCTATCATGCTGGCTAATATCGCTCAAGTAGCCGCATCAAAAGGATGGGATGTTTTTCTATGGATCATGGCCCTCATCTCTTTAAACTTGGGCCTTTTGAATTTACTGCCCATTCCAATTCTCGACGGCGGACATGTGTTGATATTCACAATAGAAGCTATACGCAGAAAACCTTTGAGCCTGAACGCCCGTATCTATATTACATATGCAGGGCTCTTTTTGATTCTCGCTCTAATGGTGTGGGCATTTAAAAATGATATCGTCCGATATTTCCTTTGAGGTTCTATTTTGAAGTCAAAAAAACCCCTGCTGGCACTTGATACTGCTACTAACACAGCCACAGTTTCAGTGTTGGACATGGAAACTGAATCTGTTTTGGCTCACAAAGACGCACCTGTCCGAACACACGGCAAGGCATTGGCAACGCTCATTCTAGAAACACTGGAGATGGCCGAAACGGCGCCTATGGATCTTACAGGAGTAGGGTGTGGGGCAGGCCCAGGGTCATTTACCGGCATAAGGATAGGGCTGGCAACCGCCAAAGGGATATGCCTGCCCAACAACATCCCTCTGGCCATGATCTCCTCTCTTGATGCGCTGGCATGCAGAATAGCTGAGGATTATCAAGCAACTGTCACCGAGTCTTCAAAAACAAACCCTCACTGTCTTAGGTCTGACTCAAGACTTGAGTCAAACCTTATATCTCCTTGCCTGGATGCGCGACGAGGAGAAGTTTTTATTTCGCTTGTGCGAATGATTAATCCGTTTAACCCCCAAAAAATCCTTCCTCCACAGGCACTGGCTCCCTCAGATGCTGTTCATGCAATAATTCAAGCCGCAGAGGCCTGCGACCTTATTTTTGAGTCAGCCTTTAGGGCTGACTCAAAAATAAAGGTCCAGCGAATACTGGAAGACCCCATCGCTTCTCTGAGTGCTGAGAAAAAGGAACTGTTTGTCTTCACCGAGGCTGAACCATGGCCAAGCAGCGTCGCCATAGGAAAGATGGCCATAAGAAAAATTAAGGCGGGAAAAAACGACGACCCGGCAACTGCACAACCCATATATCTTCGCCCTTCGGACGCAGAAAAGAACTTCAAGGTAAATCTGTCCCCCGGCTCATAAACCCTCAGCGCTCATGTGATTCCCACCTCATAACGGCTGATTTTTCCCCTTTCACTCATAATACTCCAAAGTCCGAACCGCAAAAATGATTCTTCCAGGGTGGAAACATGAGGCTTTTTGCGCTACTCTAAAAGTTGCTTTTATCGGCAGAGAACTAAGAGCTTAAAGAAGAAATTGCTTCCATTATCAAGGAGCGACAATGCGCTGTATAAGGTTTTATAGTTTTTCTCTTTTTATCACAGGCTGCATGCTCACCTCATGTGGTAAAGAACCTCCTACTTCAAAAGCTCCACCTACTCTTACAAACGTAAACATCCAAGAATTGCAAAAAGAATCAGAAGATATAGACGAGATAGAAGAAGATGATTTTGATGACAAACCGAAAAGAAAGAGCGGCCCGATATTGAACCCTCGCTTTAGTGATGATAGCACTTCATCGAAAGCAAACCCCTCGGAAAAGAGAAAATCCGGTGGCGTTACTCGTCCACACTCTCAAAATTTCGCTCCAACAATCAACGGGCATCCCAAGGGTCCCAAAGCAGAAGTATTTAACGGGATAATCAACTCGTCTTTTCGGAGAATCAACCAATGTTTTGCCAATCAAATAAACAAATTACGTACTGGAAAAAACTCAATTCAAGTAAAGTTGACTATTTCGAATTCAGGAAGCGTTAAAGAAACCAGCGTTGTAGCGGGAATCAATAACAGTGCCGTACGTTCATGTGTTGTAGAGACACTTAGATCTCTCAGTTTTCCAGCATATGAAGGAAATGAGGTAAAACAAATCGTACCCTTCACATTCGTAAGGCGATAACAAACAGATCAAATGCCACAAAACTTTAAATGACCATAAAACTCTTGGAGCTGATAGCCTATTGAAACATACTAATAGAAACAAAAGTCTTTTCACAGCCGGGCTTATGCTCACCATTTGGGTGGCAGGATTCGCCACAACAGCAGGAGGCGTCTGGGTTAGCAAGAACGGAAAAACAGCTGTACAAGGAGTACATGCCTGGAACATAGACATGAGCGGCAAGACTCGCAAAGAGATAGAAAAAGCCCTCACAGAAAAGAGAGAGGAGTTTCTCCAGACAAAGGTGACCATTCTGGCTGGTCCGGAAAAGATGTCTTTAAGGAGGAGGGAGCTTGGTCTGCACTTGGATATAGATTCTATGGCGGCCGGGATAATGAAAATCGGCCACAAGGGACCTCTTTGGGAATCTTTAATAACACGACACCGAGCAAGGAATGGTTTTTTCCAAATATCACCCACCTTTGTCCTAGACAAACAAAGCGCCCTCCAGCAAATGAAAACCCTCAAAGAAAAAGTTGACCGCCCTGTCGTAAAAGGCAGGCTCAACCTTCGTAATCGCAAAGTCATCCCTGGAAAAACAGGCTATCGTCTTAACATACACGAATCTCTGGTGAAAGTGCTGAAGTCAGCACAAAAAGAGAAAACCAAAATTGCTTTAACAGTAGACGTTCTTCGCCCGAAAATCACAGAAGAGGTGGCGAAGCAACTGGATATTTCTACGGTAATGGGCTGGTTTGAGACACAATACAAATTCAAAGGAAGTTACGAGCATCGGGCACACAACCTCCATCTGGCCGCAAGAAAGTTGAATGGCACAGTTATCATGCCCAAAGAGGTCTTTTCCTTCAATGAATCCCTCGGCCCTCGCACAAGACAAGAAGGTTATCGGGTAGCGCCGGTGTTGGCAGGCGGGGAAAAAATCGACGGTATCGCCGGAGGAACATGTCAAATTTCTTCAACTTTACACGCTGCTGCATATTTCGCCGGCCTGGATATTTTAGAGGGAGAAGTTCACAGTCAACCATCTCCATACATCGAACTAGGACTGGACGCAAAAGTGGTGTGGCCGGATGTGGATGTTAAGATTCGAAACCAATACTCATTTCCTGTGGTTCTTCATTTCGAGGTGGCTTTCGGCAGGGTAAGATCTGAGATTCTGGGAAAAGAAAAGCTTTACACAATCGGTTTCGAGAGGAGCATAGTAAAACAACGTCCATATAAAGAGATTGACAGGAAAGATCCTGAAATGGAGCTTGGGAAAAGAAAAATCGAGCAAAGGGGAGAGTTCGGCTATCACGTACGCAGAAGAAGAGTTTTTTTCGATGAAAACAAAAACGAAATAAAGGCTCAATATTGGACTTTGGTGTACCCCCCCACCAATCTCATCGTGCGGCTGGGAGAAAAACCGCCTGAGGACCCGGAGGCTTCTCCGCCGGAGGATTTTCCTCCGATTCCACCAAAACCTGTGCCAAAACGATTCGTGAGAATTAAACAGTAAATATAACTATACAAACAAAAGTTAAAAGTTGGCTTTTTCTATACCGTTTCAACATGAGACTTTTTAATAAAACGATATTCTTGGAGAGTATTAATGATTGCTTCTAATGCAATAATTGAGTTTTACAGAAACCAGCTTCCCCATGCTTTATTAGACGAAGACACAAAAAAACTGGTCCAACCGTGCCCTTGGTGCAGAGGAGACGAAAAAGGAAACCTTGAAGTAAACCTGAATCCCAAGAGCCCTTTATTTGGACATTTTCACTGCACTCTCTTTTGCCAACACGGCGGCTGGCCCCTGGAGCTGGCACAAAGAATGGAAGCTGATCTGGAAACAGTGCCTGGTTTTGAGATTGACAGAGAACCCAGCTATAGGCCTCCGGCGTTTCCTTTCACCCACAAAAACCAGGAGATGTACAAGCTCGCCCGAATGTGCTCTTCTCCATTAAGACAACCATTTCGGAATATCGGCATCAGCGACGGAGTCCTGGATCTATTGAACATCGGCTATAACGGCCGCTTGTACATATATCCTTACCTGCAGGAAAACGGAAACTGTTATTCGCTGCGGGGGGTCTCTTTTGCAGGTAAATTTGATCAGCCTTTGTGGCAAGGCGAAGAACAATTTACGACTCCTCCACATAACCTTTACAATACTCCGGATATCGCAAGAGCCGACGGGGGGCTTCTGGTTTTAACTGTGGGAGAAAAAAACGCGCTCGCCGCAAAACAAGCAGGCCTGCCGGTTGTGGCAATTCCGACCTACGCTGATGAGTCGTGTATCTCTGCAGAGCGCCTTGAGTTTGTCCAACAAGTAGCCATCATAATGAACAATGACGCCGAAGGAAGGGAGACAGCTCAAAGTATCGGCCTGCGACTCGGGTTCAAAGCTCGAATTGTTCGGTGGCCCACCGATCGAAAAAACGGTTTCAGCCTCGCTGATTACTTGGCTGAAATAAAAGAAGAGTTCCCCGCCAAACTAGAAGAGATCATCGCCGACTCAGAGCCGATGTCACCCCTCTCATCGGCCCGCCGCGATTATAGTTATTTCGTTAATTATGTAGAGAGCCACCGAGGAAGAGATCTTCTGGGGCTGAAAACATGTTTCCCCAAGTTCAACAAAGCCCTTGACGGCTTGAGAGGGCTGAATGTTCTCGGCGCTCAACCAAAAGCTGGAAAATCCACTTTTTTTATGCAAATTGCATCCAGCATGGCGGACAGCGAACAGGCACCGGTGATCTATTATGACTTCGAAAATGGCCGACAAAAAATATATACGCGGACTCTCTGTCGAATGTCAAAAATGGGTGAACGAACCATTCAGCAGGAATCCATGGATACCGCAGAAAAAGAAAAATACGAAGCAGCGCTGAATCGCTTTAGAAAAATGCTCCAATATTTCAAAGTGGTCACCGACAGAAAGATCAACCCGGACCTGATGAGAAAACAGATTGACTTTCTGCGCAACCAAACGGGCTCCGAAGATATGTTGCTCATCATCGACAGTCTTCACAAATTGCCCTTCGGTCGGCTGAGTGAACGCCGAAGCGGTATCGACGAGTGGTTACGGAACCTGGAAGCGATAAGGGACAACCATGGGGTGACTTTTCTTGTCATCTCGGAGCTGGGGCGGGCATTAGAGGGCGGATATGATGCAAAACCCGATCTGGCTTCTTTCAAAGAAACCGGTGACATAGAATACACCGCCGATAATGCCCTTGTCATGACAACATCTGTTTCGGTATATGACCAAGAAGGGGAAGCCACAGAAGCCGCAGAAGAAAATGAACGAAATGAAGCCGCCGCGCAAAGAAAAGTTACCTTATGGCTTGTGGCAAGCAGAGAAATGAGCCCCGGCAAAATCGCAACCTACTCTGTAGATTACCCATACTGGGGATTCAAAGAAATTTAGCTTAAGGAGAGCCAAAAGGTGTCGAGACATCGCCGGTTTTTAACCATAATTCAAACTTCACTCGTGGCGTTGGGGGCGATTTTTGCTTGGGTGACCCTTGGTTGGGTGCTTTGGGGAGGAGATCCCGGTAAAATATTATTCTGGTCTTCCGCCGCCGCAGGAACCATTTGTGGCGGAAGCGGGTTTATAATAAACCCGAAGGGGCCATGGATCACAAGATGGACGGCGCTGCTTTCTGTAGCAATGATAGCAGGAGCCTCCATGCTGGCATATTTGCTGGCCTCTTCAACAAATTGAGAGACTGTTGAGTCTTTTACGGTATCTCAAAAAAATAAGACCTGAATTGTATAGGAAAATTTGTGGGGATTATGATGGGGTAAGCAGAACGGATATTACTTACAGGCTTCAGGCATCTCAAAGCCGGGCATGGCCTTGTATGCTTCGCTGGCTTTTTTCATGGCTTCCATGGCCGTTTTGCAGCCTGCTGCAGCCTCGGGGCTCTTTTTCAAGTTTTCGATTTGCTGACAAGCTTTTTTGGTGGCTTCTACAGCCTGACCGGGGATGTTTTTAACCTTGCCGAGTGCTTCCGCATAGGCTTTGCAGCATTTCTCGTAGGCTTCGCAAGCGTTGCCTTCAGCAGTAGGCCTGGCTTCCTCATCCTTCTTCTCTTCTTCAGCTTTTTCTTCGGCTTTTTCTTCGGCTTTTTCTTCGGCTTTCTCTTCAGCCTTCTCTTCAGCCTTCTCTTCAGCCTTCTCTTCTTCCTTCTTCTTGTCGCAGCCGGCCACAACACTCAAAGAAAAAAGTCCGAGCGTAAACAATACAAGCAATTTTTTCATCATGACATTACCCTCCTTCTTGTTGGCAATAGTTTTCCCTTATGCGTTCTCACAGGACTCGCAATGTTTTGGGTTTTCCAAAATCAGTTTTTGAACAACTCCCACTTTATACATGCCGGCTTTTAGAACTCAACTATTGAGCCCTCGCCATTAGCCAAGGCAGAAAAGCATTGTTTTTTAATTTCGTCAACCCTTATGAAAAGAAAATCTAGTCACTTCAAAACCAGTAACATCTTTTCCACAGATCAAACCTGCTAGCCTAAAATTAGGCCCATAAATATCTCAAGATCTTTCTTTTTTCAAATATCTTCACCTTTTGCACTCTATTTTTCTTGCTTTATTTAACAATTTTCAAGTCGACTTAGAAAAAAAACATAAACAAGCTTTTTACTTCAAGGACTTTTCTTTCTTCAAGTTCATTTCTTGCAGCCCCACCGCCTGTTTCAACCCTGCGAGGCTCAAATAATAGTTGTAAAGAGTTGTGGCAACTTGCGCATCCGCCTGTTCAAAGCGAGTCTGTGCGTCCAAAAGATCAGTAACAGTTTTCATTTCCTGCCCCATCTTCAGCCGTTGGATTCTTAAATTCTCCTCTGCGGCCTTGAGAGCGACTTTAGCAACCGCCAGGTTCTTGGCAGATGTTTTTACATCCAGATAATGCTTCCTAACCTGCAAACTGATGCCCCGCTCAGCATTCTTCAGTATGGCTTCAGCCTGTTTGATCTTGGATTCCATGGCCCTTGTCTCCCTATATTTACTTCCCCACTCCCATGTCCAAGAGACCGTGAGTCCGGCAAAGAATTGGTTTCGGGGTGTAAAAGCTCCCATACCTTCACTAAACTGATACCGCCCCAACACTGTGACTTCAGGCAATAGCATAATACGCATGGCAGATCTTCCTGCTCGAGCTTGTTCTTTTTTTTTGCGAACTATTTCCAGCTCCGGCCGGTTTTTAGTCGCTTTTTTTTGAAAATCTTCTAAAGAACCGTCGAGTTTTTTCGGGGGATCGGCAAAAACCTCTGTGTAAAGAAATTTCTTGTTATTTGGTTCCCCCATCAACCGGTTGAGATTTGCAGCTGCCAACTCCACCGCAGCCTCGATTTTTGTGATCCGCTGAACGGCATTGCGCAACGCCACATCTACACGTAGCACTTCAGCACGCCCTACAACCTCATGTTCATGATAAATCTTTACCTGCTTTTCATGTGCCTTAACAAGCCTCAGAGCCTTTTGCGCGATCTTGTGATAGCGTTGAGCGATGAGCACCTGCAAGTAAGCACGCTCCACTTCATAACGAAGGGCCAATGCTTTTGTTTGACGCTCCAATTCCACCAGATCGATCCCCACCTTCTCCACATCCAGCTTTTTCAAGAGCGCAAATAGTGCCGTTATGGGCTGAGCGACTGTCACAGTAATCTGCGCAGTAAACTGATCCCGGATCTTTCCAAGGTCAATGTTATCAAACAAACCCCCGAACCACTCCATACATCCAATGGGGAGAGGACATGTATCAGGAGGCTCACCCAATTCCAGCCCCGATAAATCAAATCGAACATCATTGTCCCATACAAAAGCGTTGCCCTCTAACATCACCTTTGGCAGCAATGCACCTTGAGCAGACTTCACTTTGTGAGCAGCTTCCTCGCGCTTGAATTCAAAAACCTCCATTTCGGGGTTATTCTTTATGGCTCGTCGCAATGCGCTCTTGAGACTCAACGACTCGCCCCGCTTTTTTTCGACACTCTCACGTTTTTTACCGACTGCTTTATCGTCTTCTTTATGCTGAATCACCTTCTTCCTTATAGTTAAAGCTCTTGTCCCATCAGCTTCCCCTCTTTCGTTTTTTTTCTCTTGCGGACCTTTTTCACTGGGCTCGTCCTCCTTTTTATTCACTTCATCTTCACGCGGAGGATTCTCCAGCGGCCGTGCAAAAGCTCTCCGTGTGCTGTGATTCACAAGCTGAACCACAACTCCGGGCAGACCAAACACCATGTACAACACACCCAATAAAACAAGAACACTGGTATAGCTTCTCTTAATTTTCATCGCTAATCTCTCTCCCGATTTATTCAAAAACATCTCGTCAAGTCTTGCCATCTCTTTTAAAAACTGTCTACTCAAGCTTGACATAGGCAAGAAGCAAAACTAGTTTTCCGTTCATTCAGCGTCAGGAGTTAGAGCCTGTTACAAAATAACGGACTAAGCCCCGCCCCAATCCTCCGATGGGAAGAGTATTACAACAGGATCGGGTTATTCGATAGGCGCCCATTAGAAAAAGAGGTTTTCCATGCGTGAGTTTTTCTATCCAAAAAGCATTGCAGTGGTTGGTGTTTCCGAAAGACCCGGCAACCTGGCTCGGTCGATTGCTCAAAACCTCCACGAATTCAGCTTTGATGGAATAATATACATGGTAGGGCATAGAGGAGGCATACAATTCGGTCGAAGGATATACAAATCCATCTCCGATATCCCTGACAGTGTGGATCTAGCTGTTATCCTCACACCTGCTCACACCATGCCGGCTATTTTGGATGAATGCGGTTCAAAAGGCATAAAAAGAGCGATCATAGAGAGTGCGGGGTTCGGTGAATACAGCGAAAAGGGAAAGGACATCGAAAACAAGAGCAAAGACATCGCAAAAAAACACGGAATCAGGTTTATCGGACCAAACTGCATAGGCGTCATGAATTTAAAAAACGGTCTTGTGGTACCTTTTACACCTTTCCAAGATGTTTTCGCCCGCGGTGGGATTTCTATTATCAGCCAGAGCGGTGGAGTGGGGATCAGCTATATCAATCTCCTGGAATCAGAAAACCTTGGGATTTCAAAGTTTGTCTCTATTGGAAACAAAACCGATGTAGATGAAAATGATCTATTGGAATACTTGTTGGCTGATCCGGAGACATCCATAGTCTGCATATATCTTGAATCCATTTCAAACGGCAAGCGGCTGATGGATATCGCTAGAAAAGCCAAAAAACCTATTTTATTGCATAAATCCGGAATCGGCGATCTCTCGCGAGATATCGCAGCCTCTCACACTGCTGCTCTCGCCTCAGATGACAGCGTAGTCGACGCAGCCCTTCGCCAGGTAGGAATAGCCAGATTCCGAGACAGCGAGACCTTGTTGGACTACCTTAAAGTTTTACCACTCCCCAGGCTCAGGGGAAACAAGCTGGCGGTTGTCTCCCGTTCGGGGGGACAAGCTGTTTTGGCAGCCGACGCATGTGATCTCGCAGGATTCAAGCTTGCTCCTTTCCCTGAGAAATTCGTCGCCGACGTGGAACAACATTTCAGAGCCAGTGTGATCAAACTCACCAACCCTCTGGATTTGGGAGATCTCTTTGACTACGATATTTACACCAAAATAGCCCGGGAGACACTGGCGCAACCAGAAGTTGACGGGCTGGTCTTTCTTCACACATATGTATCCAAAACCGAGGGAGAGGGGTCACGAAAGCTTTTTGAAACCCTGACCGATCTGCCGGGAGAATACTCAAAGCCTGTAGTAACCTGTGTCGCCACCGACAATAGGGAGCTCTCTTACCTTAAACAAAATTATCAGCTCCCTCTATTCACTGATCCTCTACAAGCCGTGAGCGCTCTCTCTCTGGCACGAGATTTTCGTCACGACATCGAAGTAGGCCACGCATCAATGCCTGATAACCTGAACGTCGACAAAAGGCTCGTCCGATCTATATTGGATCTGTGCAGAGAAGAATCCAGAAATCCCCTCTTGTTGGAAGCGCTCGAAATATTGGATGCATACGGTATCCCGGTTATATGTTCCCGCCTCGTTGAAAATGAAGAAGAAGCCGTGGAAGCAGCTGAAAAGCTGGGTTATCCGGTCACTCTGAAGATCGTCTCCGAACAAATCTCACACAAAAGCGATATCGGCGGAGTGCAGCTCAACCTCAGATCAGCAGAAGTCGTGAGGAACGCCTATGCAGAAATGATGACCAAAATTGGTGAACATGCCCCGGAAGCTAAAGTACGATCCGCTCTGGTGCAACCGATGGCCCAACCAGGATCAGAGCTTATCGTGGGGGGAAAGCAAGACAAACAGTTCGGGCCGGTGGTCCTGGTGGGCATGGGAGGCATTTTTGTAGAGATCTTTTCCGAGGTCTCCCGCCGGGTAGTTCCCATTTCACACGAAGAAGCCAATAAAATGATTATGGAGCTCAAGGCGGCCCCAATCTTGACAGGCGCCAGAGGTTCTACGCCCCGGGATATAGAAAGCTGCGTCGACAGCATCCTAAAGATCTCTCGGCTGCTCTCCGATTTCCCTGAGATAGCAGAGATCGACGTGAACCCATTTCGTGTGTTCAACCAAGGAAAGGGAGCTTCAGCCCTGGATGGCAGAATAATTATCTCAGAACCAAACACTCTCTGACCGGAAATAACAAAAGTCGAAAAAACAAGAGTTGCCTCTTCAGATACTCTCTCCCTTTTGGCGCAACTCTCCCTTTTGGTTCCTTGTCGCGGTGGCATCCCCTCACATACTTATGATAACCATAGAGAACAAAACAAAATAATCTGTGTTTCAAACAGACAAGCATATCTGCTACAAAAGATCTGACTAAGTTTGCCGAAAAAGGAATCAAAACATGGACAAGTTTATTATTCATGGCGGAGTGCCGCTTAACGGCAAAGTTTCTCCTTCAGGGAACAAGAACGCGGCACTCCCACTGTTGGCTGCATGTCTACTGACGGATGAACCCGTCGTTTTCAACAACGTCCCAATCATCGGAGACGTAAACACGATGCGAGGTCTCCTGGAGAGCATCGGGGTGACGGTTGAAGAGATTGAACCTCACAAATGGAGGGTACACGCAAAAAACGTAGATCCCGAAAAAATGGACCCCCAGCTCTGTAAAAGCATTCGCGCATCAATCCTGCTTGCCGGACCTCTAGCTGCACGCACCGGCGGATGCCAACTGCCTCCCCCGGGTGGTGACATCATCGGAAAAAGGCGTCTGGATACACACACCTTAGCTTTGTCCAAGCTCGGCGCACATGTCTCTTTCAACCGAACCCAGAAACAGCTTCGCTTCGCCACAACCGGGCTAAAAGCCACTGATCTCCTGCTGGATGAAGTCAGCGTCACTGCTACCGAAAACGCCATAATGGCCGCTGTCACGGCAAAAGGTAACACGGTCATCAGAAACGCTGCGTCTGAACCTCACGTTCAAGAGCTCTGCAATTTCCTGAATGTTTTAGGGGCTAAAATCCAGAATATTGGTTCCAACACCTTGCACATCGAAGGAGTAGATCGATTAGGCGGTGGTGAATTTACCATAGGCCCGGATTATCTTGAAGTCGTCAGCTTTATTGGAGCAGCAGTTGTAACAGGTGGATCCATCCGCATAACTAACGGAGCTCCAAAATATCTTGGCATGGTGAAATTAGTACTGGGCAGAATGGGGGTAACCTGGACTGAAGAAAAAGAAGATATTTTGGTCCCCGCCTCCCAGTCATTGGAGGTACGCTGCGACTTGGACAACTCCATCCCGGAGATCAATGTAATGCCCTGGCCGTCTTTTCCGACAGACCTCATGAGCATAGCTATAGTCATAGCGACACAGGCCCGCGGTTCTATTCTGTTTCATGACTGGATGTTTGAAGGGAGAATGTATTTCACCGACAAACTAAAGAGCATGGGAGCAAGGATTGTGTTGTGTGACCCACACCGCTGCATAGTACAAGGCCCGACACAGCTCCTCCACTCCAACGTAGAGAGCCCGGATATCAGGGCGGGCCTGGCTCTAGTGCTGGCTGCTCTCGCTGCTGAAGGCACTTCCATTATTCGCAACGTCGCTCAAATTGATAGAGGATATGAACGAATCGAGGAAAAAATGCGGGGTTTAGGCGCCCGCGTAGAGCGCAGATGAAAACATAAACACACTCACATTGACCGCCTCAACGGCCCTGCGAGCATGTTTGTCCGGATCTCAATGAGATCTTGTATAGCCCTCCTGAAGAGCGCACCTCACATTTTCCAATCGGATCGCAGGTAAATCTATAAACTTTAATGAAATCCCTCAGCATACCTCAATAAGATGAGAGCTCTCCAATGGCTTCTTCCACTGCCTTTAAGGGCTTCCATTCAGCACAGATTTTCAACATGTTATTGTGATCTTCGAAAAGCGGTCGGTCCTCATCCAAAAAATCAACAACCTCACGCACAGCCCCCTTGGCGGCAAGGGTCCCCTTACCTGGAGTGAACTCCCGGAAATCCAGTGCCTGAGCTGCCGCCATCATCTCTATTCCGATTACACCATGTGAAACGTCCAATATATCACGGGTTTTTCTAGCCGAATTCATCCCCATAGAAACAAAATCTTCTTGATCCGCAGCCGCAGGAATCGACTGTATATATGCTGGAGAGGAGAGAATTTTCTGCTCAACTATCTGCATGCACGCAGTGTACTGAGACAGCATCATGCCGCTCATCATGCCCGCACCCTTGGTTAGAAATGCCGGCAGACCCACACTCAGCGCCGGATTAGTCAACCGATTCAAACGTCTCTCAGAGAGCACACAGACCATGGCTACAGCAGATCCTACATTGTCCAAAGGCATACTTATAGGCGTGCCTTGAAAATTGGCCCCGGTTAAAACAACCTTATCATCGGCCAAAAAAACAGGGTTGTCGCCCACACCGTTGATCTCAATCTCCAGCTGACTCTTTGCCCACCGCACCTGATCTCTCGCGGCTCCGATAACCTGCGGAGTGGAACGCATCGAGTATGCATCTTGGACCTTTGTCTTGTATTTGCCGCTGATGAGATCAGACCCGTTCATAATTTTTTTCAAATTCGCAGCACAAGTTACAGCACCCTGAAATCCACGCAAAGAATGAAGTCTAGTATCATACGGTTTCATGTTGGCGATCAACGCCTCAAGAGTCATGGCACAGGCAACTTCAGCCTGTTTCAAGAACTTCTCGGAATCATGAATAGCCAAACACCCAAGCCCCGCGATTACGTTGCTCCCATTGATCACGCCCAACCCGTCCCTCGCTTCGAATATCAGCGGTTTCAACCCCGCCTTTTCGAGAGCTTTATCAGAAGCCATCTTGACCCCTTCATAAAAACATTCTCCTTGCCCCAATAAAGCCAGGGCGATTTGGCTCATGGGCGAAAGATCACCACAAGCGCCCACTGAGCCTTTCTGACATACCACCGGTGTGACCCCTTTATTCAACATATCCACCATCAGCTGAGTAATTACCGGCCTTATGGCGGAGTATCCAATAGCATGAACGTTTATCCTCGTAGTCATCGCAGCCCTGACCACCTCTTCTGGGAATGGTTCCCCTATACCAGCTGCGTGATTGTAAATTAGAAACTTTTGAAAGTCTTGTATCTGCTCATCGCTCAGCACTACTTCGGAAAACTCACCTATACCGGTGTTTACACCGTACATTATCTCCTTGGCTTCTATACGTTCCTGAATAAACGCGCGGCATTTTTTTATCCTCTCCACAGCGTCGGGGTGCAACTCCACCTTTTCACCCCCTCTGGCTACAGCGACTACATCTTCAATTGTAAGATTTTTTCCGGTAATTGTGATGGGCATAAAAGAACCTCCTGGTTGAGCGATGGGGGCGCCGCAAAAACATGGAGCGACACCCCGAAAAGTTATCGGGAAATTCGCTCCCACCCACCCCGCTGCAACCAGAAAACTCTTCCGGTCCGCGTGCTGGTTATTATTATTTTATCTCGTTTGTGGTCAAGAACTATCAACCCCTTGCAGATCAAAAACCCGAGTCCATAAAAAAACCTCAAAAACACGATCGCAAAAACAGAACCAAGATCGAGTGAGTTCATCCGCCCGCACTGCAAGGCGCGATGCGGGCTATTCTTGTACGTTGGGCAACTCCAAACCAAACCCTTGCTTCTTGTCGGCTCGCTTAAGCTGAATGGCAAGGAAGATGGAGATCACTCCGCACAACACCAAGATCAGTATAGGTATTGTGTAATCGTAATAATTCAACAAGTCATTTGCTTGCATCATCTTGATCAGTTCACTGATCTCCCCACCTGTCAGGCTTCCGTCCTCCTTCAAGCTCTTACCTATTTTTGCCAGATACTCTTCGTCGTCAGACCCCTTGAAATCAGGATGCTTTTTCTGGATTTTCACGGCTATACCGTCCAGTCTCTCCATGACTTCTTCTTT
>JAABSF010000083.1 GCA_011390535.1 Deltaproteobacteria bacterium
TAACACCCATTTACGAAAAATTACCTGGCTGGAAAGATGACTTGTCGGACTGTCGTTCTATGGACGAGCTTCCGCAAGAAGCTCGTAATTATTTGAGTTTTATCCAATCTCAGGTGGGTGCTGATATTTTTTTGGTTTCACTGGGACCGGCTCGTAAGCAGAGTATTATTCTAAGAAAAGTATTTTTGTAAAAAGAGCCCAACAATTTTACATGACACTTTGTCAAACATGACAGAAAACGAGATTGAAGGAACTTGTGAAATAACCGGCTGAAGAAAAAACAAAAATAACCAAAATTTTAGGGTGCTTTGTTTTTTTTCATCGTCAACGGCAACTAGTTGCCATTGACCGGCCGATCAACTATAATTCTGGA
>JAABSF010000084.1 GCA_011390535.1 Deltaproteobacteria bacterium
GGATCGTTTGTACTAGAACCCAAGGGCTCTCCAAGCATAGAGCCCGAAAAAGCAAGAAAGAGGGAGAAATGAGGATCATCTGCGAGAATTGTGGCACTAAATACTCCATCGCGGATGAAAAAGTCCGCGGAAAAGTCTTCAAAATCAGATGCAAGAAGTGCGGACACATCATCGTGGTGAAAGGAGCTCAAGAGCAAGCTGCTCCGGCTGCTGATGGATTCGACGAAAAGGAGACCCGGGTCTTCGATTATTCAGGCTTTTCCGGTGACCAGCAAGGTGGTGGAGAAGAAGCTGTTTGGCATGTGGTCATCGATAGGGAACAAGTGGGTCCCTTAAGCGATGAGCAGGTGCGGCAGAAATTCGCGGCAGGCGAGATCGATGTCGAGACATTTATCTGGCGGGAAGGATTCGCCGATTGGGTAAAGCTCGGCGGCGTCGAAGAGTTTGCCGACTTGGAAGATGCGACTGTTGCTGCGGAGTCTCCGTTTTCCGCCGGCGCGGCTGCGCCTTTCGGTGGTGGCGGTGGTCCGGCCGTAACCGCAGAGAATACGCCTCCGGCAGCTTCCGAACCTGAACCTATGGGTGGAGAACCTGCTGCAGCGGCTTCCTATTCAGGGGGCGGTGGCGGATTGTTTGGTAGTCCGGCGGATGAGGAGCCTGCGGCGGAACAAGAGCCGGCGCAACCTGGAGGATCTTCTAATGAGTTGTTCGGCTCTCCATCCCCAGGCGTTGCCGCCGCACCTGCAACTGGTGGTGGAGGCGGACACTCGTTGTTTCCGGAAGAGGAAGAGGAAGATGCGCCCCAACCGGCAATGACCGGGCAAAGAAATGAGAACTCGGTTTTGTTTTCATTGTCTAACCTTCAGTCATTGGCAACCGGGGGGCCGACACGTCAACCTGGTGGAGGAATGGGTGGTGGCGGCGGTGGTGCGAGGCCCGGCGCCGGAATAGCTTCGGCAAAAACCGAGGGCTCAGGGTTGTTGGATATTCGCGCTATGGCCGCCTCTACTTTAGGGGATAGCTCCTCAGACTCTGCAGGGGCGGGTATCAACGTTCCGAGTCCTTTCAGTAGCCCGATGGCTTCTCCGGTTTTGATGCCGGTGTCGTCTTCTGATCGTCCCGGGTGGTTGATTCCGGTTTTAGTTCTCGGTGGGGTATTGTTGGTAGCGGTTGTTGTGCTGGGTGTGGTAGTGGTTGTCAGGATGGGGGATGACAAGTCCGACCCCAAGAAAGCAGAGGTCGCTCAGAAATCAAACCCCGCCGGGGCGGAGACTAAGACCGAAGGAGCAGGTGGTGAGACAGGTCAGCCCGAAAAGAAGGTTGAGGGCGACGAGAAAGCAGCAGGTGAAGAGAAGGCGGAAGCCAAAGATAAGGAAGAAAAAGCTGCAGAGGGCAATGACGAAAAAGCTGAAGAAGAAGCCGGTAAAAAGGACGAGGGTAAGAGTTCTTCACGTAAAAGCGGCCGTAGTGGAAGGTCCAGAGCGAGAAGTCGCACAAGCTCAGGTAGATCAAGCAGCTCGAAGAGCGGTAGCTCCAAGTCCACATCCAGGCCAAGTCCGACACCACGACCGACTAGAAAGACTGGCGGTGGGTCGGATGATCCTCTTGCCAAGCTGTTGGGAAGTGCCGGCGGTTCAAAAACTTCGAGGCCGGCACCTCGTCCTCGTCCCAGAGCCACTCCGTCCAAGGAGTCGCTTTCCAGGTCAGATATCACCAAAGCTATCGGTCGTATCAGTGGTGCTGTAAGAGGTTGCTACAATAAGTACAAAGTTACCGGGTTGGTATGGGTGAGGGTTACGGTTTCAGGTTCAAGCGGCCGTGTCTCATCTGCCAGCGTAACGGGTAAATTTTCCGGTACACCAACAGGGAAATGTGTAGCGAGAGCTGTCAAAAGAGCCCGCTTTGCAAAATTCTCTCGTTCTTCGCAGAGCTTCAAGTATCCGTTCCGTCTCAATTAAGATCCTCTCCATTATCCCTCAGAAGCGGTTTTCTTTCCTCCCAATGATTTTTTTCTCTCTCTTCGGTTGACTTTTACCGCCATAATCGGTTTAGCTTTGACTACCTTATATTCTTGGACTCGAACTGAAATGGAGCTGTATATGCCGAGTGTCGAGATTGGTTTACTAAGTGATCGTTTAGACGAAAATGAACTGAGCGAGCTTACTGTTGGGCTCGAGCGGAAAGGTGTCGACCCTCTTCCGGAGGCTGACGCATCAGCAGGACGGGCAATTGCCACCGGTATTGATGAGGCTGCGATTACCGAGCTTATGGATCGTCTTGAAGGGCATGAAGTAGCTGCTGATATTTATCTTCCGATGGATTTTGACGTTAGGTTGGATGTAATGGGCGTTCGGGCGGCTTCCTTAACAGCGCTGCTGATGGTGTTGGAAGAGGTGGCTGAAGACCTCGATATCAATGATCCTGACGGTCTCGATGAGGAAGAAGAGGACGACGAAGATATTTATGCTGAGGATCTCGATCTTATGGAGAGCCGGCAGAGAGTTGTTTGGCGAGCTCTTTATGAAGGTGCACAAGAGGCTGAGGAGCACGGACTCTGCCTTTTTATCTCGGACTAGAATATCACGGTCACATCTTAGTCAATGCCACCCTGGAATAGATGGCTCACCCGAAGTGAAGAACTCTATTTTGCCTGAGGTGGTGTCACATTAACCCGCTCTTGGCTCAAATTGTTTGTAAACAGCCCTTAGCTATTATGGGGTGAACAGGTTGACTTTTTTCTTGGAAATGGGCCTCTGGGTCGTTGTTCTGAACAATCTTGTAATTCTTGGGCTTGTAGCCAGACGAGCGTATCGAGAGCAAGCAGGGTATATGGGTTTGTTGGCCGGGAACCTTATCTTAGCCGGTTGGCTGCTTTTTTCTGACAATGTAGATAGCCCTTTGAGTTTTGTAAGTATTGGCGCGTTCTTTTTCATGGTGGTGTTGCCGCCAATTGTTGATCGTGCGGCCCGCAAAGCGTTAGCGGATGAGAAGATACGTTTAGCCATTTGGCTTACAGGGTTTCGAGAATTGCTTCAGCCGGGGGCTAAGGTGGGGCGCATGCGCGAGGCGTTGGAACCCATGGCGCGTGTTAGGAGAGGTGAAGCTCACGAGGTGTTGGCCGAGATAGAAGAACATTTAACAGGGGCGGATGGTGTAGAGCGCAAAGCACTGGAAATTCAGTATCTCTCTGTACTTCTTTATGACCGACGTTGGCGAGAAGCGGTTGAGTTTTTTGAGGAGCATCTTCCGCCTGAGATCATAGCGTTTCATCCTCCTTTGGCATCAGGGATAATCCGAGCTTTTGGAGAGCTTGGTCATGTCAATCGGATGACTGCCGTGATGGGACTTTTGGAGGACAGCCCTGGGTTATCCGGCGGAGGCCCATCGGAAGTGCTGGATCAAGCCAGAATGGTCTTTTTGGCGTTTTGCGGTCGTTACGAAGAGCTCAAGATTTTGTTGGAATCACGTAGTGGTTTTGCTCAGACTACTGACACAGGTACTCGTTTGGCATGGCTTGGTATTGCAGCTAAGACCGGTGGTGAGAAAGCGGAAGCAAAGAAACTTATGAAAGGTGCCCTTGCAAAGATGAAGGGGGCCTCAGCGCGTAAAGAGATCAGTCGACATTTAGAGTTATTGGATGATTATGAGCCTCCTCTGGATGAACTCAAAGAAGAATCCGTAAAATTGCAGGTGCGAAAGGTTTTGGACCGTGCCGCGGTAAAATATAGGTTGCCGAGAGTCCGAGGGGGCAGTTTATTGAAAATAGCGCCGGTCACTTCATTGTTTGTGGTGATTAGCATACTAGCATGGTTGGGAATGGAGATTGTCGGCGGTGGCTCCGGAGATCCCCCGACGTTGGTCAATTGGGGTGCTAATATGAAGGAGGCTGTGAGGGGTGGGCAGTATTACAGATTGATCTCTTCGGTGTTTTTGCATGCACATTGGGCGCACCTTGGGCTTAATATGTTTGTACTCGCCATTCTGGGCAGAATGGCTGAACAGATAGTCGGCAGCCTTTGGTTCATAGGTGTGTTTGTTTTGTCCGGGGTGGTTGGGAGCGCAGCCTCTTTTCTATTTGGTGAAGCCCCTCTATCGGTTGGCGCGTCCGGTGCGATATTCGGGATTTTAGGGGCGATGATAGCCGCACTAGCAACTGGAAAGGGGCGTTGGCCCGATGCGTGGAGACGCTCTCTGATGACGATTTTATTGATCTTGGGTGGGCTGAGTTTGTTGCCCGGTCTGCAGATGAAAGTAATTGATAATTGGGCTCATATCGGGGGGCTTGTGGGTGGAGCGCTAGTTGGTGGGATGGCGTGGATAGGACAATATGACATATCAACAGGTTTTAGCCTCCTAGAAAAAATTGGGCCGGGTGGTTCAGAAAATGGTACCAGTGCTGGTGGAGAAGGTGATGAGGTTGTAGAGCCTGATGTGGAGCAAGCTTCCACTTCTTTTGATGCTGAAGATAGTGGGGAGGAGGTTATGGATGTCTCCTCAAATTCCACACATGAGACGTCCGGATCTTTACTGAAGAAATGGATCTCTGTCATTTTGGCTGTGGTTTGTTTGTCTGGTGTGGTTTTCGCGGGAGTCCGGACTGCTTCACAATATGGTCAGGAGCTTCCTTGGGTTAATTTCGGTTTTAAATGGTTGTCTTTCCGACTTCCGGCAAGTTGGGTTTTGGACAAAGAGCGGTCCTCTTCTGTGGGTTTCCAGAGCATAATGTCACGGGAGCGTTTGATGGTATATCGCAAAGAGCCGTCTGAAGGGGATTTGGGCACCAAAGCGGGTTGTGTAGAGGTGTTTTCCAAGGAAGTGGAAGAGGCACAAAGAGAAGCGGAAAAAGCCGGATCTCTTAAGATGAGAGAATCCGGCAACCTGTTAATTGTTGGTCAAGAGAGGTGGCATCAACAGACCTTTATTCACAGAGTCCGGGGAGCTGATTTGGCTCATGGAATATATGTGCGGCGGCTTGATTTGTCGAAAGAGGTGTGCGTGGTAGTGCACTATCTTTGTTTGGAGAAAGAGTCAGGAAAAGCCCGACCTTTTCTTTCTCGATTTCTTGCATCGGTACGAGCGCCCTAAACCGGATCTCATTGTCATCTTCGATCCACCGCCTTCAGGGGGTGGTTAACGAGTTTGGGAATTAATCACTGCAGAGTCCATTTTCCGGGGATATAGAGATCTTTGGGGCCGAAGGAGACAGTGCCCCATGGTGTGTTTGCGGTTGCACGGTAGTATCCCGATGGGATTCCTTCAAAAACCATCCGGCTTCCAGGGCTTACAAACCCCAAACGGAAGCCATCCAACATAATCGCTGCGGAATGTTGGCATTTATTTTGAACTATCAGTTTCCCTTTTCGTGGTTCTTCCGGTATCCCAAGAGGTGAGCGGAGATGCTTGAGCATATTTGGGGGAACTTCTTGACGATCAAGGCCATTAAGAGGCCCGAATCTTCGTTGGAATTCTGTTGGAGGCAATGCCGCACGGTGTGCGGATAACTTAGTAGAAGTGGTCAGGCTTCCATCGTTTCTCTCGATGATTTGATAGTGCAATATAACGGATTTTCGACTTTCGGGCCAGTGCCGGTGCCTGAACGATGTGCTCCATCGAATGGGAACTCCGATTTTTTCCTTAATCTCTTCGATTGTTTTCCAACCCTCTTTTTCACCTAGACTCATCAGGGTGGCGTTCAATAGCATCTTCAAGTTTTTGTTCTTTTTAAAATCCTCGGGTGCCGACCATACTATCAGGTCCATACGCACATCAGAGGGCATGCTTCGATCCAGGGAGCCTCTCTTGTATTCAATGACGATCTCCCATCGTTTGGTCGGCCTCTTATACAGGAGAAAATTACTGTCTTCCTTTGAGTCCAAAAATCTAGCTGAGGCCGATTTTCTTGCTCTATAGGGAGATGTTTCCAAAATATCCAAAATCTGAGTAGGTGATCCCCACCAAAAGCGTTTCTCTCCTCTGTACACCAGTGCGGCGGGTCCCCGATCATTGCTCATGACCAAATCCAAAGACCTCCCATGACTCAAGGCGGGAGGGAGTTGAAATATGGCACGATCATCTCTGATAAACACAGTTATAGTTTCACAGGATGCTCGTTTCAGGCGAGCTATGGTATCCTGTGATATTTGGGGAAGATTTGTTAATATCGGGTTTGGTTCAGTCTCTATACAGACTTCAAGATCGACTTCGGTGAACTCCAGGTTTTTGTTTTTTCCATATTTAGAATCAACGGGAAGTGTTGATTTTTTTCGAGCATCGGATGGCGCTATATCATCGTATTGGCTTTTTTCATTACAGCTGAAAACGAAGGGGCACAAACAAATAAACAAAAGTGCTGATATGTTTGCTGCAATGTCGTTGTGAGTTGTCTTGAGTGTCCATAGTCTCATTAGTGTCATGTGCCTTCGGCTTCTTGTACACCTTTTTGTGCTGCGTCCATTATAGCTTCTAGAATCGAGCCGAGCCGGCGAACTCCCAGGATAACATGTTCAGGGGAACCCAACACGTCGTCGATTGTAAGCGCTATCTGTCTTCTTTTGATAGGGCACATTTTTAGCTTTTCTTCCAGAACCTTTATTCCGGCTGAATCAGCCATAAAGTCACCGTGTATAGTGACTTCTTTCAAGAAGCGGCCCTGTGTGACACCTACGGATGACTCAACAAAACCAATGGATTCTTCTATTGGACGTGAGACCCATCTTTTTAGGTATGCCGGCATTGATCCGGTTGCTGGAGGTTTCACGTTTACTTTTCTCAATAAACTCCGGATCCTCTCTTTCTCCAATGGGTTGAAACGGCGAAATTCGAGGTCCATCTTTATGATCTCTTGAACAGAACCCTTAACGGCGGATATAAGCTTTTCATAGGTGATATCAGGGTCTATCTTATTTAAGAATGTGTAGCTCTCTCTCTTAGGGCTCTCTCTCACTTGTGATGGATATCCATACAACTTTTCGTCCGGGACAATAGGCTTTTCAAGAGCAATAATGGACTCTAAAAGCGCGGTCCGGTTTTCATCAATGTCAAAAGATACAAAAGCCACCGGTGAATCATCGACGGTTATGAGATCCCGCCCTGAATATCTAGCTTTTAAACCGAGAGCGCTGAGAGATTTAACCACCAGAGCGCTGTGTTTTTGCAAAAACTGACGGGGATCTGTATGAATTGGAGAATCTTTTAATGCAACTGCAAAAGCCAGGTGGATAAATCCTTCCCCTAAAACGCTTGATGTGCCGCCTGAAATCCGCCTTAGGATGGGAATATTGAGGTTTCCGGCTTCTACGAAGTCGGTTGCGGAGCCTTCTCGTTGGAAGCGGCCCAGAGATAAACAAACCTTGCCGGTGGGACGGGAAATCAGCAACCAAGGATTCGCCTGCGTTCTACCACGATCAACTGCCTCCACGAGATAATGGGTAGCGCCCAGGCTCTCTTCGGCTGTAAAATCATCAGTTTCTGTTACAAACAGGGTTCTCATTTCGGCACTACTTTACAATGTCTTTCTTAAGAATTCCAGGAGTTAGGGCTATGGAAAACAAAACCGATCAATTAAGAAATTTTTTCTGAGAGAAAGCGAACAGCTTGTCCGCAGTTGCTCCCAATTTCATCTTCGCCTGCGTCGCCAATGCTAAGGATCACATCAAAACCATTATGGCGCAAGTGTTCCAATGAGTCTTCAAGTTTTTTGTCCTTATAGGATCGTAGCACCGTTTCAACACCGTTTTTCTTTCCTGTCACAGTTGGGTTCACCGGAGTCAACTTGATGCAAAAACAATCCGGATTGAAAGTCTTAATGAGTATCTTTTCATCAAATTCATTGCCTTTTGCCAAAGCAAAGTTCAATGCTACCTTTCGATCCTTTTTAAAGTGAAATCGTTCTCCATATTCAGCGATCTCTTGCAGCGATAGGTGTGGAATCGGGACCAGACGGCGACGAGTTTCGGCTTGGGTGCTATTTATAGAAAACTGCAACTGAAACCTCTCCGCGAAAAACTCTTCTTTAATGACAAGAAGATCCTCAAACCAATGGTCTCTTCCTTTGGGGGCAACGGACGCGACACACATCCAAACATTGGTGTTCGAGAGATGCCTTCTTAACGCAGGTATTGCTTTCAGTACCTCATTGTTTAGGGCCGGTTCGCCCATTCTGGAAAAATGGATTTTAAGCTTTTTGCAGCTCTGTGCGAGATCCGGAGGGTTGCGATTTATTACCCAACCGGCCATGTCCAGCATATCATGGCATTTGATCTCTCCTTTATAACCTCCACCTGCATCACAATAGGGGCAACCCACGGGACATCCGAATTGTGTCGATAGATTGATTATCCATTTCTCATCCTTTTTGTATCGAGGGTCTACTGCATCTACGAATTCACATAAACGACCATCCGGAAAACGTGCGACGAAAACCTCTGCGAGATCCTTCCGGCCGATTTTTTGAATTACCTCGAATGCCGATTTTCGGGCTTCTATGGGTTGAGAAGTAAAACCTTGTCGCTGTCGAGGTTTCAATGGACTTATTGTTTCTGTGATCTGATCCATAAGGGCGAAGCTCCTTATAAAGTCTCTTTTTTTCACTTGGAGGACTCTAATTCAAGTGGGATTTGTTTGTTTTTTGTTGATCGCA
>JAABSF010000085.1 GCA_011390535.1 Deltaproteobacteria bacterium
CCTTCGTACATATTTCTTGTGTCGGCCACCATTACTTTCTGCCCTTTCCTTTTCGGGCGGTCTCCAGGATTCCATGGGACGGCATCACCACCGCCCAGAGGACCGGAGCTCACCACGGAACCCACTCCTTGGATATCCTCGAAACCGAATCGCCTGAAAAAACCATCGGCTCGTGTGTATGCATAAACCACGGTTATATTATTCTTTTTAGCCGTCGCGCACAACACCTTCATTATTTCACTCCCCACCCCCATGCCTTTCATGAAGGGTGCAACCGCCACCGACCTGACCTCGGCCATATGAAGGGAGATGCTCTCCAGACAAGCACAACCCACTACATCACCTTCCCGCTTGGCCACCACCCAGGATGTAAGATTATTCCCTATTGAAACAATGGAGCGAGAAAGGAGCGCACCTGTAACTACATGCTCTTGAATAAGTTTACTGATCCCGAAGACATCTTTCCTGCCGGGATAACCGACCTCAAAACTCATTCTATCTTTAAAATTCATTCTATCTTTTTTCATAGTAACTCGCAGTTTAGTTTTCATTTTATCGCTGCTAAAACAACAACCTAATTTAATTTTGTTTCTTTTTTTAAGGAGTCAGCCAGAATTTTCAGCGCCTCCTTTACATGCTGCTCTTCAACCGTAAGGGGCGGCGTCAGACGCAACACAGTAGGCCCGGCCTTGATTATCAGCAGCCCTTTTTCCCTGCATGAATCAATAATCGGCGCCACATCATCCATATCCATCTCCACTCCTACAAGCAAACCGGCTCCTCTCACCTCTTTAACCACAGATGATCCAAGACTCTTTATCCCCTCCATGAGCTGTACGCTTCGTTTTCGGACGTTTTCCATAAAACCTTTTTTCGCAAGACGCTCGAGTACTATGAGGGCTGCTCGGCAAACCAAAGGGCCTCCGGCGAAAGTGCTCCCGTGATCCCCCGGTTCGATAACCCTTGCGACATCATCGGTGACCAATGTAGCACCAATGGGCAACCCCCCGGCGAGTGGTTTCGCTAGAGTCATTATGTCCGGAGTAACCCCATATCTCTCGTAAGCCCATAGACTCCCCGTCCGGCCAAGTCCGCACTGGATTTCATCAAAAACCAGCACAGCGGAGTGTTCCCGGCAAATCTTCTTCAGCTCAGTGAGAAAACCTTTATCGGCCTCATGAATCCCCCCCTCTCCTTGAACCGGTTCCACAAAAACGGCACAGGTTTTATCGTCAATCAACTCTTTAGCCGCATCGATATCATTGAAAGGTGCAAATCGAACACCTGGAACCAAAGGCTCAAAAGGACTTCTATAGTTGTGTTTGTGGGTAAGCGAGAGCGCACCGGCGGTTCGCCCATGAAAGCCTCCTTCAAACGAAACCACATTGACCTTATCAGGCGAATCGTTTTTTCTTGCCCATTTCTTCGAAAACTTGAGCGCCGCCTCATTAGCCTCCGCACCGGAGTTCGAAAAGTAAACACGATCTGCAAAGCTTTGATTCACCAAAAACTCTGCAAGCTCAACATTTTCACCTGTATGATATAGATTGCTCACATGAACCAGCTTTTTCAACTGCGCGCACACGCCTTCCACCCACTCGCTGTCGGAATGACCCAGAGCGTTAACGCAAATACCGGACGCAAAATCCAGATATCGCCCGCCTTCGCTATCAAATAGATAAGGTCCTTCACCTCGAACAAAAACGACATCAGGCCTTTTGTAGGTGTTTACAAGGTATTTAGCTTCTTTTTCTATAATTTCTTTTCTATTCATTTATTTTCCCATATTTGTACTTTGACGAAAACCAGCGAAAATCAGCAAGAACCAGTGCACTCCAGTGAGAACCAGCGCACTCCGGCGAGCTCAAGCAACATCGCTCCTGAAAGTAGTCCCTCCTCCATTACCCAACCCTTCGATGTTCACAATACGAGCCGCTCTTACCCCCATATCAACAGCTTTCAGCGCAGCCCCCACTTTGGGGATCATCCCCCCTTTTATGACTCCATCTCGGATCAGCTCATGGGTTCGCTCTTGACTGAGGCCGGCAAAGACTCTCTCACCGTCGCGCACTCCGGGTACGTTCGATACAAAATCCAGTAAATCAGCCTCTAACGCCGATGCCAGAGCACCTGCTGCTTCGTCGGCATTAATGTTATAGATTTTCCCATCCTCTCCTAAAGAGATAGGAGAGATAACAGGAGTAAGCCCCTTTTCAACAAGCCAATTTAACAACTCGGCGCGCACTTCGATCACCTCTCCTACATTCCCGAGATCCCCTGCCGGGTGAATCTTTTTTTTACATGTGATCAACCCGGCGTCGATCCCGCTGAGCCCTACAGCGTCGATTCCAAAGCCAATCAACGTAGAGACTATCTGCTTGTTTACTTTTCCACATAGCACCATCTGAGATGCCTCGAGTGAGTCGTCATCGGTCACTCTCAGGCCATCCACTTTTTCGGGATTGATCCCCAAACGCTCCTGAAGAGAGGCTATATCTTTTCCGCCTCCATGCACCACCACCGAACCTTGACGGCTCCGCTTTAGGGCTTCAGCCAATCTCGGCAAGAAGCTCTGTTCGTTTAACTCATTTCCGCCTACTTTTAATACATGCATTCTCTTTCAAGCTCTCTTTCTTCTTGTGGGCACATGCTCGGCACCCTAATTTTCAATAACAGAATACTTTCTCTATCGTCTCAAGAATTCCACGGTCGTGACCTCAGCCCGGTCCCCTCTTCCATTTCGTACATAACGTTCATGTTCTGTACAGCCTGGCCGGCAGCCCCCTTTACAAGGTTGTCTATTGCAGAAGTAAGCACGACGGTCTTCCCCACGACCGTGATTCCGACATAACATGAGTTCGTATGAACCACATGCTTCAACGTAGGACTCTCACCCTCTCTCATCAAATGAACAAAACGCTCTTTTCCGTAAACACTGTCAAAAGCTTCCCTCATCTCAGCCTCCTCAACCTCTCCACTGAAGCTCACATAAATTGTGGATAAGATTCCCCGCCTAACCGGAAGAAGATGAGGCGTAAAGATAATGCGCTGATCCACCACCGCCCGCTCGTTCATTTGTTCCGTGATTTCGGGCAAATGCCGATGCTTGCCTATTTTGTATGCATGAAAGTTTTCCTGCACCTCAACAAACAGGTTACCTATCTTAGCCTTTCGACCTGCCCCGGTAGCTCCGGATTTCGAGTCGGCAATGATAGGAGACACCACATCATCCCTTTTTCGGAGAACCGGATACAACGGCAAGAGAATACTTGTTGGATAACACCCAGGATTCGCCAAGAGCGAACATCCCCTCACCTTATCTCTGTTCAGCTCGGTCAAACCGTAAACTGCATCTCTCATCTTATCCGGCGCAGGGTGCGCTCTTCCATACCATTCGGCGTAATCCGCCGCGCTTTTAAGCCGAAAATCAGCACTCAGATCAATCACCTTTACACCGGCTTCAAGAGCGGATACCGCTTTTTCCGCTGATGCGGCGTGTGGCAGGCATAGAAAAACCAAGTCAACACCATCATAAGTCACCTCATCGGTGTGTGATATCCGTATATCCGGAGCTTCAGGAGCCAAAGATGACAAAGATTCCCCTGAATACTTCCTTGATGTAGCAAATTTCAGTTCAACATTAGGATGTCTTTTCAAAATCGTGCAAAGCTCTATTCCAGTATACCCGGAAGCGCCTATGACTCCTATTTTCAGTTCTTTCGACATATTTTCGGCTCCATTTTCAATTATTACACATAGTTTATTTTTAAGTTTTTCCCTAATTGCTATTCGAGCTATTTTTATCCACTCGGACAATATACCTTCAGATTTGCTTCCAGCATTGATTGTTACCCATACTTATAAAAGCCTCTGAAAGCTTTCCATATATCTGGTCTGGACCAACTCACACATAAGCCGATACACATATACCGTAGCATTCAAGTACGATACTATTCTCCGTATGGTGCCCGTATACATTGAGGATATTCGTATACTGATCCTCAGCTACACGGTCAAATCATACCGGACACTCAAGGTCTATACCCTGTCAATAATTTTAAAGGGAACTTCAGGTCGTTCGAGAAAAAGGTGGAGGCGGGTGGTCAACGATGACCAAGCTCAGAAATCTATTCTGGGTTATTGGCTTAAGGTATTTTTTGTAGATATTTATCGACATAATGGTGCAATAGTAATCGACCCGATATTAAAAGTCAAGCCCCCCGACAAATAAACACTTACTACTTGGCCGTTGCTATGATAAAATGCCTTCTTTTAAAAGGTCTATTATTCCTAATAAACAGACAAATAGGCCGAACAACGGAAACACAAAAGAGGCTTAGCCAAAGGACAATATTTAGATGCGCGAAATCGTACAGATTGTGAGCAACAGAGTAGTGACCGTCTTTCAGATGCTCGCAATCTTGGTAATCACTATCGGCATTATCAAAGCCATGTTGATGTACTTCAAAGACGCTCTGTTCGGGAAAAACGCACGCAAAGCAATACAAGAGAGCCGAATGGAGCTGGGGCACTCCTTTTCACTGGGTTTGGGTTTTTTAATCGGCGCCAGCATTCTCCACACAACCATCGCTCCGACCTGGAACGATATAGGTCACCTTTCATCTATCATCGCCATAAGGACAATCCTAAACTACTTCTTAATGAGAGAGATAGCTGTTATCGAGAAAAAGAATAACGGAGAAAAGAAGAACGGAGAAAAAAAGCCTTTTTAAATCACGGCGCACCAAACCCAGCCGTAGTATAATCTCCGTAAGAACTCGTTGTTGAATAATAACCTATACCCACCTGTGTAAAACTCGGATTCATTATGTTGGCGCAATGCCCCGGGCTGTTCATCCACATATCAAACTGTCCATCTGCCGAACCTCCTCCCGCGACAATATTTTCCCCCCAACTTCTCCCGCTCCAACCGGCCTTTTGAAAACGCTCTGTGGGGCCCTCTCCCTCCGGACTGTGATGACCAAAATAATCTCTCTCGGCCATATCCTTGGAGTGCGCTCGAGCAGCGCACCTCAGCTCCGGAGAGATCTCTAAAGACCCGGCGGACCCGAATTCCTCTGTTCCGCAAACCGCCCCCGAAGCCCTTGCCTCATTCATGAGCTTCAACATCCGCGCCTCCCACTCCATCCATTCTTCGCTCCAATTCGCCACCGGGTTGCAGTAAGCATTTACCGGAACCTCGTTTCCATCGTTGGATTCGCCGCCACCACAACCCACAACCAAAAACACTGCCGACACAAAAACCACAGCAGTTTTATACCCACACCTTAACGAACTCTTGAAACTGATGCACAGTGGACTGGTCATTTTAATCTCCTTTGATCCAACAGAAAAATGCTCAAGAAACTCTTCCGCTTTCCCCTGAGCATAATAACATTATAAAAAACGTTCAAGCCACCCGGTCTCCCCACTTGCTTAGGAGATCACATAGGCACTACATAAATACGTTCTAAAGCGCGGGAAACGTAACCATCTTTGAGGCCAGAATCCGTTTGTCCCGCGTCAGCAGGGGTAGATCATGGACAACACTGGTCGCTGCGATGATCTCATCAGCAGGATCGGAGCGAAAGTCCAGACGACAGCTTGTCTGCGCGATCTCGAGATCGATGGGGATGACCTGCAATTGCTCAACGACTGAGATGAAACGTCGATCCTCCATCTCGAGTGCGAGACGGCCCAACTCCACGAGCTTGGCGATCTCCCACAACACGATGCCCGAGATCGCTAGGTCAGCAGACAACACCACCGGCCGTTCCTTTTCTGTGAGCATGCCACGAACGAAATCTATCAAAATATGCGTGTCAAGATTCAACATTCCAACTCGTTCCGGTGGAAAAAATGTCTCCATGCACCTCCACGTCATCTTTCATGCATCCGTAGAGCTTCTCAATGGACGTCTCCTTGAACGGCAAGACACGGGCCACCGGACGCCCCCTCTTGGTGACCACAATGCCGGCTGGACCCAGTTTATCGAGTATCTTCAAGCACTTGGCTTTGAACTCGGTCGCATTGATCTCTTTCGTACTGTGAGACATAACTTCATTTTAGGTAATAACCAGTTGGATGTCTAGTTATTTAAATCTTTTAACTGACCCATTTATCAAATTGGATCGTGAGATATTCGACTACATGGAAAACGTAACTGTGGGGATGGAACCTTCGTCATTCCGACGAAAGCATTCTCCGGGCTTGAACCGGGGCCGGAATCCGGCAACCGCCTCACGGGCTAGGCCCGCAAGTTTATACGGGAAGTAACCGGCACAGAGCGGTAGTTACTTAGGAGTAGAGGGAAAAGGATGGATATCCCTTTAATATCAGGGTTTCTGTGCTATATTCAACTGCTTTTATTAAGAGGGAACGCAGATAATGACTTTTGATTCAGCGGCGACATTGGGCATTCTCACCTTTGCGATAATACTCTTCCTGTCTGAAAAGCTCAGGCCGGACCTTATCGCCATGCTCACAACCGCCTTACTCGCGGGTTTCGGAGTTATCTCGGCTCAGGAGTCTTTCTCAGGGTTCAGCAGCAAAGCCGTGATCATTATCATTTCTGTGTTTATCCTCGCCGAAGGGCTCAGCAGAACAGGTGTGTCCGAGCTTATCGCCGGGTATCTCATCCGCTGGGGAGGAAAGAGAGAATCCACTCTTGTGGCGCTCTTCATGGGCGCAGGTGGGATTCTTTCTTTGTTTATCAACAATGTAGCCGCTGCAGCAGTTCTGATCCCATCAGCGGGAACAGCCTCAAGAAGGTCCCGTTTTCCAGTCTCCAAGCTTCTCATTCCGCTGGTCTTCGCGACCATCATGGGGGGAATGGCTACCCTGCTGACAACAATGAACATTGTGGTGGGCACAGTGTTGGAAAAAAACAATTTGCCGGGGTTCGGGCTTTTGGATTTTCTCCCGGTGGGGATTCCGATGTTGGCCGCAGGCATTGTTTACATGGTTTTTTGGGGTAGACACAGGCTTCCATCACGATCACCTCAGGCGGAGAGTTGCTCGAATGACATCGACACACTCTTCGGCCTTTACGAAATGAATGAGCTTTTCTTTTGCGCCAAAATACCTGATGGGTCTTATCTCGCCGGCAAAAAGCTCAGCCAGAGCATTTTGCGTGAAGAGTTTGGCTTGAACCTAATCGCTGTTACCAGAAACGGTGTGAGGCTCTCCATTCCTTCGGCCGACACTGTTTTGCAAAAAGGCGACATCCTAACTTTAAAAGGAATCGCCGACGACTTCAAAACCAAAGACAAGGAACCAAAACTCGAGCTCCTCTCCCACTCCTGCATCACCAGGAAAGACGTAGAATCGGCAGGAACGATCCTCGCCGAGGTCATGCTCTCTCCCCGGTCCAACCTCATTGATTCAACCATTGTGGATTCCATGTTCATGCAAAAATACGGAATGAACGTCATAGCTGTCTGGCGCGAGGGAGAGCCGATAAGGCGGGGAATAAAAAACATGAAGCTTAAGTTCGGGGATGCTCTGCTTGGGATCATCCCTGAAGAGAAGCTGAGGCTTTTACGGGATGACACAGACCTTATCCCGTTGACCCCCGTCACGAGAGCATACCCCGCCAAAATAAAGGCACCAGTGGCGATTGCTGTAATCGCCGCGACTCTCATAGCGGTCATTTTCACGAACCTTCCCATGTCCCAGGTTTTCTTTGCGGGGGCCGTCGCCATGCTTTTAACCAAAGTCGTTACCATGCAGCAGGCGTACAGGGCCATAGACTGGAGAGCCGTATTTCTTGTGGCGGGGATGCTGCCCATGGCCCTCGCAATGCAGAAATCAGGGGTGGCGGAGTCGGCCTCTTCCCTTCTTATATCAGGTATTGGAAAAGCAAACCCGTTGATCATCGTCGCGGTTTTGTTTTTACTCTCCGCGGCTCTTGCTCAGGCGGTGAGTGGCGCCGCTGTAGCAGCGATCATGGCCCCCATCGCCGTTTCAGCCACCATCGCCTCGGGCGCGCCTGCTCACGCGCTGGGTATGGCTGTTGCGCTGGGTTCATCAATGGCTTTTTTGACGCCTCTGGGTCACCCCGTCAATATAATGGTCATGGGCGCAGGCGGGTATCGCTTCCGAGACTATCGAAGAGTCGGTGTACCTCTTTTTGTCATTCTCACGATAGTTGCAATGGTCACATTTACCATCAGGTGGAACCTTCTGCAGATATAAGCAGCTAAAATCCATCGGTTTTTTCAAAAACCAGGAGCGCTGGTTATTTTTTTTTTTGGTTTTGACATTGAAAACCAATGACTGCCGGAACTGTTCCAGTTCATAACCTCAGTCGGATGTGGTGGACAATATCCACCCATCCAGAGTAAAATCAGTAACCTATAGAGACTATTTCTAATCGCTTGTGTGTTTTTATGTCTTTGTTTTATGAAAAAGTATCTTTGAATTATGTTGGGTGTAGATCAATATCAAATGATCAGGAGGTCGTGATGAGTTTTTTAATGCGATACATGATACGATTATATTCTCCAAAAAAGTCCCGGTCGCAGGGAAGTTTTTCCAGATTCCCGGGTTATTTCCTTTTTGCCCTGGCGTTTACTGGGGCGACATGTGGTTTGGTTTTAGGCTCAGCGGGTTGCTCCAGCTCGGGCACTTCAGGACATTCTTGTTCTTGCAGCACGAATGAAGAATGCAGTGATGATTATCGATGCGATGGATGCTACTGTGTGCCCCGCTGCACAGGTCCGGAGGATTGCACCGAAGAGCTACCCAATTGCGATCTCCAAACCGGAATATGTGTAGGGCCATGTGAAGATCCTGATGATTGCACAGATCCGGCGTTTCCCAACTGCGGGGCGGACGGCTCCTGCAAAGGACCTTGCGCATCTCATAATGACT
>JAABSF010000086.1 GCA_011390535.1 Deltaproteobacteria bacterium
CCGCTCATCTGCTCGAACCGCGCCATCCCCCACATCACCTCACCGTATGCATTCACCACCGTAGAGATGGCGTTTTTCGCCATATACATCCGGCTCTCCAACAAAGGATCATAATGTGGATGCTCCAGGCTCCCGTCTCCATAGGTGTACTCCGCCCCGTCCACAGTTTGTAACATGGACCCCGATGTGTCTATAAGAATGTACACCGCAGGATCTAACTCTTCGGCTCGGGCCGTGTTCGATCCCACTGCAAACATGAACAAACATACCGCCAAAAAAGAAAGCTTCGTCTTCTTATTTCCGGTGCAGTGATTCTTTGTGAAAAGTTTCATGATAACCCCCGATAATGCCCCTTTTGTTTATCTTTCGGCCCTTCCATGACTTTATCCTCTCTTCATTGATCCGCTAAAAAACTTACATAAACTCTAAACATCGTATTTCATGTTACCTATTTTACACCTAATCATACCGGTATCGGAAATGAGAAGCAAGACGCATGAGAATACGTAATACGGTTTTCCAAAGCTTTGAAAAGCTTGAGATAATCAAAGACGGCCTTCCTGGATCCCTTGAAATAGAATGCACCAAAATGCCTCCATTCACTGTTGTGCCGGCTTAGTGTCTATCGGCTCTGCTGAAAAAAGCAGAAAAAAAGTAGAGGTAGACGAGGTGAGATTGGAAGTATTTTCACGTATGCATTTTTTCTCATTTTGGAAGTTGACTTCCTCTCTTTGTGAAAGGATAATGACAATCCTTTTAAAGGATTTTGTGGGTACCTAAGGTGCGGTAGCGGTTGTTTTGTGATTATTATGGACCGAGAGTTTTAAGTAAGCCTCTCGATCTCTGCCTATTTAAGGAGGAATTTGATGCAACAGCAGATTCTCTACAAGCCGTCATATGCAATGGCGGTGGTGACTCTGGCCGCGAATGAGTCAATCGATGTGGAAGCCGGTTCCATGGTCGCGATGACGCACGGAATGAAAATCAAGACCATGCTGAATGGGAATTCCAGTGGTTTTTTTGGAAAGATTTGGAATTTTTTCTCTGCCTTGGCGAAAAAGGTTATGGGCGGGGAGACCATGATGATCAACCGCTATACACCGCCCCCCGGACAGAGCGGTCAGGTTTATGTGGCGCCTTCTCTAACCGGGGATATTATCCAGCATAAGATCCAACCCGGGATGAAGCTGATAATACAGGCCACGTCATATTTGGCATCTGTAGGCGATGTAAAGATCAAGCTCAAGTGGGGAGGGCTTAGGAGCCTGTTTGGAGGAGAGGGTCTGTTTTTGTTACAAGCAGTGGGAAGCGGAGAGTTATGGGTGAACTCTTACGGTGCGATCTATGAGATCGATGTGCAGGGTTCATATGTTGTGGACACAGGCCACATCGTAGCTTTCGAAGACAGCTTGGACTTCAAGATAAAAAAGGTTGGTGGCTGGAAGAGCACTCTTTTCTCGGGTGAAGGGTTGGTGTGTGAATTCAAGGGCAACGGAAAGCTCTGGATACAGACTCGAAATCTCGGTCAGCTTGTGACTTGGTTAACCCCGATGCTTCCGGCGTAGATTAGGAGGATTTTAATATGGAATTCAATATCGAATACAGACCATCATACGCATTGGCAATCTGCAAGTTGCAGCCGGGTGAATCTGTTAGGGCTGAGGGCGGATCCATGGTGAGTCAGAATACTCACATCAGGATGGAGACATCTGCTACGGGTGGTAAGGGAATTAAGGGGTTTTTCAAAGGTTTGAAGCGAAAGCTTTTCATGGGTGAATCCTTTTTCATGAACACCTTTCACGCAGACCAGCAACCCGGAGAGGTTACTTTCGCTCCTTCTTTGCCCGGTGATATGGAGCAGACTCACCTGAACAATGAAACCCTGATTATACAGGGTACATCCTATGTTTGTTCTCACACCGGAGTCGAGATAAACTCTAAGTGGGGTGGGTTCAAGACATTGTTCGGAGGTGAAGGGTTGTTCATGATTGAGGCAAAGGGAACCGGACCGGTTGTTTTTAATGCCTTTGGTGCGATTCACACCTTGGATCTTAACGGTCCTTTTATTGTCGACACGGGGCATATAGTAGCGTTCCAGCCTACGTTGGATTTTAAGATTCGTAGAGTGGGTGGATGGTTTTCTACAATCTTTTCCGGTGAAGGGCTTGTGTGTGAATTTAACGGTCAAGGGCGTCTTTGGTTGCAGAGCCGAAATCCCGCCGAGTTTGGACGAACTATCGGGGCTATGTTGCCGCCGAGAAGCAACTGAGGAGGAAAATAATGGCACAATATGAGATTTACGGTTCACCCGAGTTCGCCATGATCAATGCCAATCTCGATCAAAACGAAAAAATCGTTGCAGAGTCCGGCGCGATGGTCGCCATGTCGAGCAATATGAAAATGAAGACTGCTTCCAGAGGCGGTGTCCTGAAAGGGCTTAAGCGTGCTGTTCTTGGTGGAGAGTCTTTCTTTCAGAACACTTTTTGGCCTGAAGGGGGCCCCGGTAGAATTCATTTTGCCGCCGGTGCTCCCGGGGACATCATCCATTCGACTCTAGCCGAAGGAGAGACGATTATGATGATGTCCACGGCTTTCATTTGTTGCAGTGAGTCTGTTGACGTGGATACAAAGTGGGGAGGAGCCAAGGGTTTTTTCTCGGGGGTGGGCGCGTTTTTGTTAAAAGCGACCGGCCCCGGAGATGTTTTTATGACCGCATACGGTGCGGTCCATCCGGTGAGCGTAGAGGGTAGCTATATTGTGGATACAGGGCACATCGTCGCTTTTCCGGAGACGGTTCAGTATCACATCCGCAAAATCGGCGGGATCAAGTCTCTGTTCTTCTCCGGTGAGGGTATTGTGGCTGAGTTCAACGGTCACGGTACTGTTTGGCTCCAGACCCGCAATGGCAACAGCCTTGCGAGTTTCGTCCATCCTTTTAGACCAGTGAAGTCCAATAATTAAGGGCTTTTTAGGGCTGACTCAAGAATAAGATCGCAGGGAGATTAGATGTAAGCCCCTACAATGTCTTCAGGGACCGCACTCTAAGTTTTTTTTGCTCAACCTTTTCTTATCCCCTCACTTGAAACATTTTTGAGTTCCTCTAGTATTCAGAGATGTTCGGTTTTCAACGGCAACATGTTCTTTTTTCTTCCCGGAATGGTTTTTGGGATTTTTTTATGAAATCTCCTGAACGGCGCGCTAGGGTACAGGTTCAAGGATTTTTTTTTCACATATGTCTGTCAGTGGGGTTTGTTTTTATATCTGTAGCAGCACTAGCTGCTCCGGACAGTAGTAAGGCGGACGGCAGCGAGAGAATATTGAGACAGGAATTCTCCAAGGTTCCTCCCGTGGTGCTGGCTCCTGCTTTTGAAAGCGCTGTTGTGGGCTGTCTTACCTGTCGGGATTCCGGGTTTGATTTTCAGTTGAGGTTGCCTCGTAGCTATTTCGCCCTTAACGATAATGATGGGGTGGATGAATGTACCATAAATCGCCGGCTCATGAGAGTCGTTCGTTGGACAACGGAGAGAAAAGGGCGGGGCAAGAGGGCGTTGGACAATCAAACTCCAGTGATGATAGATCGTTTTCAGTATGAGTTTTTATTGAATCTGGTGAGGACGGCAAAGCACTTTTACCAATCGGTGGATAACGAACGAGACAGGTCATACGGTACTATAGGACAGTTTACAGCGGCATATCGTCGAGTGCTTTTTCCGTTTCCCAAACAAGAGTGGGAGGACCGGCTCTCTGCCTCGGTTTTTGCATATAAACTCGGAACGAATACGCCGGAGTTCAGCCATATGCGTACGGGAGGCTGGGCTTTTCTTGAATATAACATGCACTCCCATAGAGATAAATCACACCGGTTCCTGTTGATGCTGGCTCCATTCGGTGTAATGAAGGATAATGTCAGTTACAAGAAAGCGCGCTCTGCGGTTACTCGTTGGCACATGGAAGCTGCCGGTGGGGTTGAAGGTTTATGGAGATTAGGGGTGGTTTCTCCTTCGGTGCGCGCTCTCTTTATTCCAAAATACGATAGAAATCCGGCCTACAGGTTCCATTCTGAGCTGGCTCTACAAATTCAGATTACAACTTTGGACACCTTTTCCGCGCGATGGTTCACCGAGGTGATATTGGTTCCAAAAGTTCTTTATCTTTACAACAGTGATTCTTTAGTCAGAGAAGTGGCGACAGATGGTGTATTGAGAAAATGGCCTCTCCCTGGGTGGCTCGGGTGGCTGGATTTTCGCAAAGATCTCACATTATATTTACAGGTGGAGTTCCGTCTCAGGAACTGATTTGCACAGTCGCTGCTAAGGGGACATCACAGCATGGCGGGATGGATCGCCGGTCAATGTGGATGTGTTTAGTAAACCGGGGCGATATACTCCAAATTCATGCCGCCAGGGTATGAATAAGATGTGTAGGATGCGAACCCGTATACCATGATACCGAAGGGCCTAAGCCCGGTGACTGTGTGGTAGTCGGTTGCGGCGTTGGAGAGATCTATTCGGACGACCCCATAGCGGGTGTTTCCGATGGGGGTGGCTCCCCCAAAAGACACAGATGAACCGTTCAGCATTATCCCGGGGTCGTCCTGCCCTGCTTCCCCGACTTCCGCGATAATATTGACAAAGTTATATGTCATGGTCTCCGGGACCAGGAACGTGTAAGAGTCACGATATTGTTCGAAAGGGACCACCAAAGAAAAGGCAGGGTCTCCGTGGTATTCATAGTCGTCGGTGTAATAGTTCTGCCCGACGGTGAACTGAGCCACCATCGTGGGCTCGGACGCCACAACCTGGAAGTCTTCTGTTGCTTCGAACTCCACATATTCACCCGCGCTGAGGGTGATCTGATCGTGGATGCCGGCAGGCATAAACGTGATGGCGTTGTTGTCCTCTCTGCTGAGAACCTTGATCACGTTGGGTTCGGGGGTATCCGGAGATTGAGCTTCTGTGCGTGCCACGATAAACTCTTTTCCCCATGACTCTGATGGGATCATCTGTTGCTCCAAGTGGTCGCAAGCCCAATAGTTGTATGGAACGAAATTGCAGACATGACCGCTGAACACCGCCACGGGAGCTGTGGCTTGAACAGTTGTTCCGCTTAGGTCGTGGTCGGGGGGCATATTACAACAAGTCGAAGTGTCACAGGAAGATGTTTCTCCGGTGCAGCTCCCCGGTATGGCGGAGAGGACCTGGAGGACCTGTCCCCGGCTGAGCTGATATTGTTGACTCGAGGCCGGAGTTTGCGCGCCGATTCCGTTTCCCGGCTCGGTGTTGGCCGTATAGTTTACAGTGACCGTTGTATTGTCTTGGGTTCCTACTATCGTAAAGAAGCCCGGTATGAAGTTGTTGTCAACGCCAAAGGTAGGCCGGCTCATAATCATATAGTTTGTTGAGAGCACGTGCGCCGGCAGGAGAAGTGATGCGTCGTTGGTATGTGAGAAAATACAATCTCCCCAAAGAGGATCAGGATCACAGTTGTCGGGTGTTTTGTAATTCAGAGGGTTGAACTGGTAAACCGTCACCGGCACTGTTGAGACCAAATTATAGGCTCCGTTAGTTACAAGCTTGGATTCCATTCCATCATGAGTCATCTTCAGATCAGGATCAAACGCGAGCTGCAGGACTTTCAGCTCTCCAGGTGGAATCGATTCTTGCGTAACCTGGCTTCCACCTTTGGTTACAGTCACTTGTGCTGCGACGGAGTTATCGTTGTGGACCACTACTCCGAAGTCATTGTCGAAAGCGCTATCCAGTTGAGGGTTGGCGGTTGTAGTGGGCCAATATTCGCAGCCTATGTATGAATCCTTTTCTTCGGCTTGCGCGCAAAGGCTGACACAACTGCCGCCCGAACATGTCTCGCCGCCTTGGACATCACATGATTGCACTACAGTGGAGCTAGTTCCTGCGTCGTTACACTGGCGGACGTCATTACCCTCACAGTATGTTGTATTGGGGCGACATGTAACGCAAGTGCCTTCGTGACAAAAAGGTGTGGGATCCATACAAGACTGTTGAGTTACCCATTCCCCATTGCTACACACCTCAACGGTTGTGCCTGATACATCACACCTGGTCTCACCGTCGGTACAAGGCCCTGATGTGTTTTGGTTGTTGTTATTATTTACTGTTTTACTGGATTTGGCCGGACCGCACCCGAAAGCCGTCAGGAGGATGATTATTAAACTCAGTTTATTGATTTTTAAAAATAAACGCATCAAAAGTCTCCTTAGGATTGGCAAAAGCGACGCTGTAAGCTTGTCGCTTGCTATGAATAATCTTGGATAATGCAGAGTCTCCTCTACTAAAATCTACACAATGCAACAAAATAAATCAACATCTAGATGAAACTTCTTTTTTTACTTTTAACTGAATTATTTCATTATTGACAAATGAACTTCATGTAAAGGCTCTGATATCCTAACATAATTCGGATTTTTTCCAGATTTTCGTAAAGAGGGATCTTCGGCAAAAGGGCTACCGAACTATATGGAAGAGATCTGCTTTTGTTTTTTTATTTTTTGAAAAAAACTGTTTTGTGACAGGAGCACTTCAGCAGAGTTGAAGGAACGAAAAAATGATAATAGAGACTAATTCTGAGTCAGCCCTAAAGCTGTCAGGCTTCCGTTTGAATGCGCCGGATGACCTCTCGTATTCTGCGTGAGCCTCCTCCGTCACGATAGAGAAACTTAATGCCGTTGCCTAATCCATCTCTGGTATAGGTAACGCGGCCTGCGAGACTTGTCGGGGCTTTTGCCCCAGGAAGTGTGAACTCCAAGACAATCTCTGTTCCTATAGGAAGGCTCTCGTGGGATTTCAAAAGAGCGCCCCCGATGCTGATCTCGTTTAAATCGCCCTCTCTGTATTCGGGAGACTCGTTGGGGCGCCACCGGACCGGCACATCCACCGGCAGCCGTGCGTATCTTCTTTTGTGATATTTGTCGGCGTTTCCTTCCGACACATCCAGAAGAAAATCAATTTTATCGGCTTCATTTTCATCTACTGCGATGAGTGCTCCTGCTCTCACCCGAAGGCGAGGCAGAGCCGGTCGCCACCAGATTACTTCTCCTCGAATCATTGCTCGATTGGGCAACTCCGGGAAGCTTAAGTCTACGATCACTTCGCTCCCTTCACTGAGGCGGGTCGTAGTAGGGCAAAAGAGTTTGTGGCCTTCCTCGTATTTGTAATACTCTAGAAAGCTCTCTGCACTTTTAAAACGTATTTTGATAATTTCCATTTTTAAAACAACCAAATCACGAGATTGATGATGGGTCGGAAGTATACTCTACTGACGCCAACGATTCAACTCTTTTAAAATGATTAATTTGGGTGTCTTCCAAAGTCGAAGATTGTACGCATCAATTTTCATTGAAGGGATGTTTTTGAGGGGCTCCATTAAGGAGCAAGTGGCGCTTAAACTTACTTGACACCTTGTTTTTGCTGTGAAAACTTGCAAGAAATTCGCAGGAATTGTTTTTTTGACCATTTGTTGTCATTGTTTTCCAGGCATTATACCTGGAACAAATCAAGATGAGGAGATTCGTGCAATGAACACCAGAACTAACGGTTGGATGTCGTTTGGGCGATTAATGGCTTTGATGCTGTGTTTTTCACTGATCATGGCCTTGGGTTGTAAAAAGAAAGAAACCGACGCCAAAGATGACGACGGAAAAAAGGACAAGAAGGAACAGGCCGATAAACCCGGTAAGACCACGGAAAAGAAAGCCGCGGATTCTCCCGAAAAAGGAAAAGCCGACTCGAAGAAAACGGGGGATGACACCAAGAAGATAGATGCGCGGGCTGCTACTCCCGGTGGTTCAAAAGAGGTGAATGTCGCGATCGGCTTGAACATCGACAAGTTGCGGCAGACTTTTCTTTGGAAAATGATAGCCGAAAATCCAAAGATCAAAGAAGCCCTGAATAATGACGGTTACAAGGTTTTTACTGAGGTCTGCAAAGTGGATCCAATGAAGGATATTTCATCTGTTGTGTTTGGGATGGGAGGAGATGGTGACGATAAGAAATTTGGTGTCTACATAAAAGGTAAGTTTGATACGGAAAAGTTGATGGCTTGTGGAAAAGGTGCCATGGAGAAGGCGAAAAAGACTGTTTCAGAGAAAAAGGTCGGCGGGAAGTCAGCGCTCATGCTCAAGAGCGATAAAGAGAAGAACGAAGAAGTTTTTATAATAGCGGTGGCAAAAGATACCATAGGGGTGGCATCCAAGGGGCTCGAAAATGTAGTTGCTGCTGGGCAGGGCTCTTTTGGTAACGCGTCTCTTGCAGCGATGGTGAAAAGCGTTGAGAAAAATGCTTTGCTGTGGGGAGGCATGGGCAAAATAAAAATTCCTGCTGGTGGCGGCGGCAAAATGGACGCTCTTTTGGGCAAAATGGGTGATCTGAAAGGTGGTAATTTAACCGTAAAGACGGCATCAGGAAACTGGGATTTAGAAGTAATGGTAGATGCCGGTACTAAGGAGGCGGCTACTAAGCTGGAGCAGTTGCTCAACTTTGCAAAGATGGGGTTGGCAATGCAGGCCGCCAAGGGTGGTAGCGACGGTCCTCCTGAAGCTTTGGTGGAAGCCTTGAAGAAGCTCAAATCCAGCACAGACGGCTCAAAGATCACTCTGAGCATCTCGATGCCGGAAGCGATGCTGAAGAAAATGGCGGACAAAGGCGTCATGGGTTTGAATTAGTCCTGTTTTTGCGTGTGCCTCAGGGCTCAACAAAAGTTAGCTCCGAGCTCGATGGTCGATCCATTCCGCCTTATGCTTAAACAGAGCAGCTTACCAAAAAATTTACCCTGGTTGTCGGCTACATCACTTCATGCACGGGGCAATTTTTTCCATGGG
>JAABSF010000087.1 GCA_011390535.1 Deltaproteobacteria bacterium
GAGTTGGCCTGCCTTGCAGACTGCTCCGGCTTTGACACATCAGCCTGCTTCAGCTACGAGTGCGGAAACAACACCATAGAACCCGGTGAAACCTGCGACGGCGCAGACTTGGATGGCCAAACCTGTATCACGCAAGGCTATGACGACGGTGAGCTGGCCTGTCTCGCAGACTGCTCGGACTTTGATTTGATAGGTTGTTACAATTACACCTGCGGTGACGGTACAATAAATAACGAAGAGGAGTGTGACGGCGATGATTTGGGCGGACTAGACACTTGTGCGGATCACGGCTGCAGAGTCAGCGAGGCGATCACCTGTAATGATGATTGCACTTACAACTTATCCGCATGTCTCTCGGGGCACGATGAAGACGAAGACGGGGTGGATGATAATTGCGACAATTGCCCATCATATTACAACACCGATCAAGCAGACACCAACGGAGACGGAATCGGAGACGTATGCGAATACCCAGGAGATCATGAGCTTCTCTCTTCAATCATCATTTTCGACCCGTTTCTGGATGATGAAAACTCATGGGACGCAAACGAAGGCAACTGGGAATACGGTGGAGACGAGGTTTCAGGATCCAGAATTAATGGGGGAGGCAACTATCTCCACGAAGTTGAACTTTCGAGTGAGCCATATGCTGTGGAAACAACATTTTTCTTCCAGGAACCGGACCCCACCTCACACAGCTGGACAGGGCTGATTTTTGCGTGGACCGCAAACAACAAAGCCTACGCTTGCCACTTCAACAGAGACGAGACAAGCTTCGGTATCTGGCGAATCGACAATAGCACTGCGTGGGAATTACTCACCAGCGAAAACATATCTACTACAGCAGATGACTTACACTGGAGAAGACTACATGTTTTTTATGATGGTTCTGAAGTAATCTGTAGCTACAGCGACGAAACAGGAGTATTAATCTCAGTTCTTGCTCAAGGAAACCAGGTATGGAATGAAATGTCCGGCCAAACCGGCATCCGTGTTTACAATGAAAGTACAGTATTCACATCATTCACTGCATACCAATAGACACCTATCACCACTGTTTCCACATCTGCAAATCACCACAAATAACTCGAAACCGCCACTAATCTTTAAAAAGTCACCTCTGGATTAAGAGCATAGACTCTCTGCGCCATCTCACGATCTATCATGAATAACCCGCCTTTGCTGCCCTCCACGAGCTTGAGTCGCTGAACCACCTCGTCTGCAGAAGCTTCTTCTTCGACTTGTTCTGCAACAAACCACTGCAAAAAGTTAACCGACGCGTGATCTTTTTCCTCTTGAGCAATCTCGACCAGCTTGTTGATTCTGCCGGTTATATGTTGCTCATGCTTGTACGCCGCTTCGAATATCTGTAGAGGTGAGCTCCACTCGGTTTGCGGTGCTTCAATCGCCTGCAACTTAACATCGCCCCCACGCTCATTTATGTAATTGTAAAAACGATGCGCATGCTCCTGCTCTTCAAGCGCCTGCGTCCTCATCCAGTGAGCAAATCCAGGCAACCCCACCGACTCGAAATATGCCGACATCGAGTAATACAGATAGCCGGAAAAAAGCTCTTCATTTATCTGCTTGTTCATTTCTTCTAAAATCTTACTTTTCATCATTGGTAAACTCCTTTGTATATTTGGTTCACATTTATCAAGCCATTCAATTACTCCACAACTTGGACACAAAATAGCAAAAGACAACCCCCGACCCACACCACCTTGGTTCATTCTCCAATGCCCGGCCGATCCTACTGTATCGAACCACGCCCGTAAAACGGTCTGTGGGTTGAATTGTTGATTCGGATGCTATAGAAACTCTGGATAAACCGAAGAATGGAGATGAAATGCAGGAAAAAAATGCGATCTTTCTTATTTGCACTTTAACGCTTAGTCTAACAGTCTTTACAACTTCGTGTAAACCGGCGGAAGGCGGGCACCCCCAAAAGGCCACAACCGATAAAACGGAATCAACTAATGATCATTCATCAGAGAGACAAAAGGAAAACGAAAAAACCATGAATAAAGTCGTTACTCTTCCCGAGCGCCAAGAAATTGATGACAAATACAAATGGAACCCGTCAATTATATTTAAAAATGAACAAGAATGGGAAAATGAACTAAAAAGAGTGACAGATGAACTTCCAACCCTAAAGGATTGTTCAGGAAAACTGACCAGTTCCGTAAAAGTCCTAAAAAAGTGTCTGGACCGAATATACAATTTCCAGAATCGCATCCATCATCTCATGGCATATGCGTCACGAATTTACGACACCGACATCCGCAAATCCAAACCCCAGGCCATGAGCTCATCGTCCGAGAAGCTATATACGGAGTTTCTCTCAACGATTTCGTTTGTTGAACCAGAGTTACTCGAACTTTCTGAACAAAAACTCCGCAAACTAGCTTCGCGGCCTGAACTAAAAGATTATGATCGTGAGTTACTAAGACTGCTCCGCTTAAAAAAGCATGTCTTGAGCAAGCCTGAAGAGACCATATTGGCACAAGCTTCAGCGATGGGACTTTCCCCTCACAACATATATAAGACTTTTTCCAACGCGGAGATGAAATTCCCCCAGTTCAAAGACCAAGAGGGCCGATCAATCGAACTGTCCGCTGCTACATACGCAAAGTACCGTAAATCACAAAACCGAGAGGTAAGAAAGCAAGTCTTCAACAAGTTTTGGACAACCTACAAAAGCTATCGAAGCAGCTTTTCTCAAATGTTGTCGTCTCAAATCCAGTATTATGACTTTGTAGCAAAAGCGAGAAATTACAAAAACGCACTTGAATCATCCCTGAAACCCAATGCCATTCCAGCTGAATTCTATCCAAAGCTTATCAAGGCCATAACAGCTCATTTGGATGTATTTCATAGATATCTTAAACTTCGCAAGAAACTCCTCAAAATAGAAGGAGAGCAGTATTATTATGATATCTATCCCCTCGCTGTAGCAAAGACATCCAAAAACTACGGATACAAAGAAGCTCAAAATATCCTCCCAACAGCGCTGGCCCCACTGGGCGAAGATTACATTGGAAAGCTGACAAAATCACTGGAAGACGGCTCCGGATGGTTGGATGTCTATCCAAACCAAGGAAAACGATCAGGCGCATACAGCTCTTCGGTTTACGGCCGCCACCCTCTTGTATTGCTTAATTATACTGATGATTTCGACAGTTTAACAACCACCGCCCACGAGATGGGGCACGCTCTCCACAGCGCTTATTCCATGAAGACGCAACCTTTTGCTAAAGCACATTATTCGCTCTTTGTAGCAGAAGTAGCATCGATTTTTAATGAAACTCTGTTGATCGAATATCTTTTGGAAAAAGAAACCGATCCCGAACATAAAAAATTCCTTCTTTCAGCTTATTTGGATTCATTCCGTGGAACCGTTTTCAGGCAAACAATGTTCGCGGAATTCGAGTTAGAGGCCTATCGTCGTCTGGCCGCCCGCAAACCACTAACGGCGGATTCTCTCAGCAATCTGTATTTAGAATTACTCCGAAAGTACCACGGTCATGACAAGAACATAATGAATATCGAACCACTCTATGGTGTAGAGTGGGCTTACATTCCTCATTTTTACTACCACTTCTACGTTTACCAGTATGCCAGTGGCTTCGTCGCCGCCACAGCTTTAGCCCAAAAGGTTTTGAAGGAAGGCGAGCCTGCAGCAAAACGCTACATCGAAAATCTATTGAAAGCCGGGGGGTCCGAAGACCCACTGGAAATACTGAAAAACGCCGGGGTTGACATGACCTCTGCCGAACCATACGAGATGGCGGCGAAAAAGTTTGCGGAAAGAGTTGCAGAGCTTGAAGAACTGGCCGAAAAATAGTCTAAGTCGGCACCACAAAGAAAGCTTGTATCAACAGTGCAAATGACACCATCCCGCTCTTCCCCCCCAAATCGAACAAAAACAGAAAAAACATGAAATGAAAAAATGAAATGAAGAATTAACAGTAACCACCGCCTGAAGGCGGTGGGTTTACGAGCGCCTTCTCAACAAATGCCGACAGGACTCGACGCTCGCTTTCTGATAAAACGACGACCGAACAGGCCGTCGCCTTCAGGCGGCGGTTGTTGACGCAGACGACGGAAACCCCCGCATTGATGCGGGGGAGCTTCCGCATTTAGGCCCTGTAGACCTTCTAAATACTTTGCATAAAGGCGGTGGGGTTTCCAACCATCCCCAAAGGTGACAATGAGATGCTCAATCACCAAGCAATCGAAAAGCCCACGCTGCCGGGACCCACAAACGGAGTAACGCGACCGGTCACCGATTGTTCTTTATCGTCGTCCTTCTTTTGGTCTCCACTCCATTTCGTAAAAACAGCCAGAACCGCGGCTGAAACACCTGCTGCCGCAGTAACGCCAATCATGATGTTGGTGGCCAACTTGTATTTCTCACCTTTTTTCTCAAGCTCATCCGTCTGATTTTCGTTGTATTCATCCTTGATCTTCATTGTCTTTACCCCCAGCCCCGCGACCACACCACCAGCAGCAACAGTTAACCCTGCGGCAACAGTAAAATAGGCCCAATGCAATTTTCCCAAGCCCTCTTTTTCTCTTTCTTCAGTTCCTTTATGATCCCCCCTCTTATCATCTCCTTTGTCTTCTACCTCTCTCCCTGAGGGAATCGTCGTCAACTCCCAAACCTTTTGTGTCCCCTCGTCAACAGGGATTCTCTTCTGGGCTACAACTTCGTTATCAATCTTGATCTCCACATTCATCTCACCCGGCCTTACCACTTTTTCCACCCGCCCCTGACCTTCCAGCCGGTTATTAACCCATATTTCAGCCTCTTCACGAGGCATCTGGACAATCAAGACACCCACCTTTTGCTGTAGTTGCATCAAAGGCTTCGGCACCGTTTTTCGCTCTTCTGCAGAGCACTCAGCGAGATACATTCGAAGATGGGTAACAGCGTTAATTTCATCGCCGAGATTGAAGTAAGCCAAAGCAATATTGAACTGAATTTCTTTTCGTTTCCAGAAAAAATAAGCCGCTTTGAATGATTCAATGGCTGCCTTGTATTCCTTCTGAGCAAAAAGCTTTCTACCCTTTAAAAACAACTTTTTCGCTCGGGCGATTTCGCTATCTGTATTTTGGTCATCATCACCAACTTGTGCAAAAATCTTGCGTGGTTGAGCTGAAACATCCGGTAGTACAAAAAAAGCAAAAACTCCCACACAGCAGGGCAATAACAACATTTTTCTCATTTTGGATTCGACTCCCAACTTTGGTTTTCCATCAGTATACACAAAAGTTACATTTTGCCGGATTACATTGGAATATTTTTCAACTCGATAGTGGGCCTAGTTTTCCTTGCCGGACGTTGTCTGCGGTTCTCTCTAGGTCTGGATCTCAGATTCAATATTAATTCCTTGTCTTTTTCGGGAATTAAAACAAAACTTTCCGAATAATACCCTTTAGCTTTTATTCGCAGCGTCTCGTTTTTACTGGAGGGAGCCACGGAAAATTCCAGAGGTTTCCCCTCATAAGTCTTACCCCTAAATACAGCTTTCGCTTTTGCTTTCCGAGGATGAACAATCACACTAATTTTGATAACCTCGGGCGCCCTCGGCTTTTCTTGCTTAGCTTTCTTTCCATCCCCCTTCTTTTCATCCTTTTCTCCAACTCCAGCCTCCATTGATCCATCTGCTTCAACGCCGCCATTCTCCCCTTGTCTCTCGGAAATCTGCTTGGATTGCAACCCACTACTCCCTCTTCTTGTATTCCCACCACCTTCGGCAGCTGCAACCCCTTCCATAGGCCCTCTTTCACGCTTTTCAGCCCCGGCGCTCTCTTCACCCGGGGTTATCAAAAAAATTGCGGCAATAACAACAACAAAAGCAATCCCGAGACCTGCGCTGACTAGGCTCAACATGGATACAGGCTTTCGAATAGTCTGCTGTATTATCGAATCTGTATGAAAACCATTCGGAACACTGCTCACCTCTCCAGACATCCCGTAAGCCTTCATGGGCTCTTCGTGGTCTTCTTCGAGAGCTCTTTGTATCTGTTCAGCCTTGAGCTTCTTCTGATCCTCGAAATATTTCGTCATCAGAACACCGACATCCTGATGAGACGCCATCTCTCCGTGTTGCAAAAGCAATCTTCCCAAAGCCTGCTCTAATTCACCTGCGCTGCTGTAGCGTTGCTCCGGATCCTTTGCCAAGGCTTTCATAATGATCGCTTCCAGATCCGACGGCACATCCGGTTGTATTGAAGTTGGCGGAGGGACAACACACTCAAGCACTCTATAAAGAGTTGCTGCATCATTTCTGGCTTTAAAGAGCCGCTTCATTGTGACGGCTTCATACAAAATTATCCCCAAAGAAAACACATCCGAACGTCGATCCAAAGGAGCGGATGATGCTTGCTCCGGTGACATGTAGGCGATCTTTCCTTTTATGGTCCCGTCGGATGTATGGCTTATTTTCTCTGCAGCATAGGCGATGCCGAAATCCACCACCTTCACATGGCCATCATAAGTCATCAGCAAGTTTTGGGGAGAAACATCCCGGTGCACGACATTTAAGGGCCTGCCATCAGGGGTCGTCAGTTCATGGGCTGCATGCAAGCCGGCAGCTGCGTCGGCAATCATTCGGGCGGCAATCGTCCAGGGAAGACCCTCGTCTATCCGCTTCGCAGTCCGCATGAATTCAGCCATGCTGTGACCATGCACATACTCCATCGCGATATAGTAGGATTTGTCCACCGTCCCCATGTCAAATATTGTCGCAACATTGGGATGATGAATCAGGGCGGCGATACGCGCTTCGTCCTGAAACATCTCGATAAACTCTTGTTCTCCCGCCAGATGGTCATGGATCTTTTTTATCACTACCAGCTTCTGAAAGTTCACCGGCCCGGATAGACGAGCCAAAAACAAAGTCGCCATACCACCCTGGGCCATCTCCAAAAGGAGCTGGAACCGGCCAAAGCGCCTTGTGTCTTTTCCAGATAATTGATCCATCTTATTGAAACATCGTCTCTCTTTTACAAGCTAACCCCACACACAATTACCATATCCTACTATGGCCGGGTTTTGTCAACGACTCCATCCTTCTTCCGAAACATAAACGCATTATAGATCAAAAATTGCCTTTTATGCCAGCATTGTGTTGGCGTAATATAAAAAAATTACTCTAAAAATCTTTATAACCAAAAAAAGTAAGACAATCAGCTGTATACATTATACTACATGTCATATAAACAGCAAATAAACTATAAACAGATGACAAAAAACTGCAAAGACACACAAATATTGGACACACCAAAGGTAACTTCATTGTGTTTTTCTCCTTTTGCAGACCCAAAGCCCGGCCGATCGCTCCTTTGTTCTATCATGGCTTCAATTGCTGTGATCTGCTTATTGATGGGCCGCGCCGAATGTCTTAGCAGAGGTGTAAGTACTCGTTGATGGTTAGAACTCAATTCCCCTGACTGTACTCTCAGATATTGTGGAAATTGCTTGGTGAGATAAAATGCAGTCTGCTGTCTTCGGACTTTCAAAACCAGATTCCGCCCCGGATGGACAAAAAATGACTTCTGAATAGACTGCAGGAGCCTCGTATTTATTATTCTCTACGCAGTCTATATCACTCGTTTTTTCTTTGACCATTTTTCACCTCTTCGCATATCATAGCCATCACAAAACCAATTGCCGCTCTTCCCTTCCCCCTCCGCTTCTTATTCACAAATCAGACACCAGGTTGGACAAAACCACTTTCCATGAAATCACTTCAACAGTCTCTATTTAGATCTCCAGCCCACCCAATCGGCTTACCTCTCTCTTTTCCCTCTTATGAAGATTTCCAAACCCGCCCTTTTTAGAAAAGTTCTTTCTTTTCAATGCATTTTAATTGTTTAGGCTAATCTACCCGAACATGGATTCATATACCCCAAACTGGTGACAAGAGAAGAAGAGACTGTTAAAGTTCAGTTTAAATTTGTCTCTGAAAGTCTCGATGATAAGCAGTCAAAAATGAAGAAGAAAAGAAGGACCAAACAAAGAAAAAAATGGCCGTTGTAGCTTTATGGCGGGAAAAAGTTTGCCCCTTTTTGAGTGAACGAACCTGGATGTATGAGAAGTACAGGTTTACAGAAAACGATTGATAATGATATTAGAATGGTTTGAAAGATGCTTTTAATATATAAGGCGTTAGTTGCTTCCATCATAATTTTAATTTAAGGTTTGAGTTCCATGAATAAACCACGTTTTCAACAAACCAAAACCAGTCTACTATTCCTGCTATTGTTTACCGTCTCGTGTTTGGGGTTGCTGGGAGCCACCTGTAAAAGGCAAATGAAAAAAGTTGACGAATTCCATGCAGAGCTCTGGACAGCGGAGGTTGATGAGAGCCTTGATCGCATAAACCATGCATTGATCAAAAAATGGAAAAAATCAAAAAACAGAGATGCGTTCGAGTTTCCCGAAGCAGACCCGACGCCTGTAAAAGTTCCTTGCGGGAAAAGGCCCCATAAGCCTGAAAGCTCCCTATGGGAAACCGCCGGCTGGAAAGAATTGGGGTTTTCCATAAATCAACCCTTTCGTTACCAGTATCAAATCATCTCGTCCGGAAAAGGACCTAATGCGAAGTTCACCATAAGGGCACATGGAGATCTTGACTGTGACGGAGTGTGGTCGACCTACGAATTATGGGGGGCC
>JAABSF010000088.1 GCA_011390535.1 Deltaproteobacteria bacterium
CTACTGGGCCAAAGCCGGGTTTGCTCCTTTCTAAAGTTTATTGTTCAATGGGTAGTTTTATTATTACCCTCGTTCCTCCGATGGGTGAGCTCTCAAGTATCATCTCTCCTCTGTGGCTTTCCACTATGTGCCTTGCCACTGGGAGCCCGAGCCCGAGGCTTTCTTCATTTCTCTTGTTTTTTTCGCCTATGTAAAAAGGTTCAAATGCTTTTTGAATCTCATCCGGAGCCATTCCGGGGCCTTTATCACTTATCATTATCTTGCAACAGGCTTCAGGCAGACTCGCTTCACCCTCGACTACAACATCACCTTCGGTATATTTCAAAGCGTTGTCCAGAATACTGTGAAAAGCGTCGGCCATTCTTTCTTTGTTAATTAAAAAAGGCGGGATATCATCTGGAACGGCCATTTCTATTTTTCGCTCAGGGTGCACATCGAGTGCCCTGTCAACTGCTTCATCAAGCACTACATTCAGTGAGTGCTTCTCCAGCACTAACCTTAGCTCTCTCCCGCCTTCATGGTGGACAATCGCCTCCAGGTTTCCGATTAGTTTCGCCAGCTTCATCCCTTGCTCGTTTATATAATGAAGAAACTTGGTTTCGTTTGTTCTATCGAAACTTCGATGAATCAATAATTCGGAAAATCCCTGAATTGTTGTGAGACTGCTTCGGATTGAGTGAGACAGAAAAGACATATTTTCTGAGCGTCTCTTGAGAAAATCATCATCATATATTGGATCTCGAAGCACTATCAGTATGTATGAGAGATTTTTGCGGGTAATGTAAATTTGCCTGGCGATGACACTTCTAGGCAAAGAGTCTGAGTCAGCGGGGATACCAAAATGGATGGATTTGTGGGCATCCGGCCCGTTGGATTCAAAAGCTTTCATTATTTTCAGAATGGTTTGGAGAACGTTCGCGGACTTAACAGAATCCTCCAGCCGGGCCGGGAGAACTGTATCATTTGACCACAGAATGCTCCTTTTCGCGGCCTGGTTGGCTGCAATCAATGTCCTCTCTTTTGATTCAAACAGCAACGCCGGTTCAATGTTCATTGATATGACATGCTGAAAAACCGCAAGGAGATCATTAATGCTTTCCTCAATGCTTTCCTCGCTCTCTTTAATCTTCAACTATAACTCCTTTGGGCCGTGAAGAGAGAGGGCTTCATGAATTCTGTCCCTTATCGTGGGCCCATCAGCCATGTTCCTAATCTTGGAAATAATACTCAATGCAAAGGCCCAGTCCCGGCAGATTAAGGAAGATTCAAGTGCGGCAAAGTACTCCTTCAACGCGAGGTTTTTTTTGCCCAACTCCAGATACGCTCCTGCCAGATCGACTCGATTTTGATATTCGTGAGCCGGAAGATCTCCTTCTTCCTCGTACAATTGTTCAATAGTTCTTGGTTTTGGTGCCTTTTTACCCAGCTCCCTATCTGCTTCCGCCAGCCTCGCGCTGAGGGAAAACACACACGAGGAACAGATTGGCCCATGGACTCCATCAATTAGTTGTGAGCCTTCAGGAAATGTCCCACAAAAAAAACAGTATCTGTCATCATCGCTCTCGTAAGCTGCCACAGTGCCTCCATCCCCGTTACTTATTGATCTCCCTGCATTGTTAACGATTTTATTGCTACTGGAGTTATCTTGATTGGGCAACAAGCCTTCTTCACTTTTTTCGTCAACCTGCTCACCGTTTTTTCGGCGATTCGACATGCTTTTATCCTTTCCCACAATGCTACTGCGTCAAACAAAGAAATGCTGTCTGAAAGTGGATCCATGCTTTTTGGCTCCGGACCCATCATTATCAATAACGGCAGATAGTCTTTAACTTGGGCTATTTATACGACAAAACCCGAATAATAGCCAAAAAATCATGACAACCAAACAATGAAGTAATCAAAAGAGCCTCTATCCGGAAGAAAGAGCGGCTGTATTTCAGCCCACCACTGAAATCTGATGAAACCTGGTTAATGGATGAAACCAATGGATGAAACTTGTCTGTTCTTGGCGGCGTTTCGGTTGTGGTTTATTCTTGTTTGTCCGAGTGTTCAATTACATCTCAGATAGTCGGGGTCGGAGGGTGATTCGTGCTGATTAAAGATGTGATCATAGTATAGAGATATATCGTGATCTCCGATACTGCCGAGATAGGCGCCGCCTGTGTCACCCTCTCTGATCACAAAGCATGGTGTATCGGTAGGACAATTGTCGTCGTTGCTCTTGCCCAGGTAATGGGTGTCACCTACGT
>JAABSF010000089.1 GCA_011390535.1 Deltaproteobacteria bacterium
TACCGTGAACAAACCTCATGTGACTTATTCCGTGGGCCATAACCGCAGCGTTAAACTGTGAAACGAAACGTTCATTGCCTACCCGGGGTGAACCGAAAGTAATAAGACCGGACAATGGGAAGTCAGCCCAGACCGGGTTTCTATCCATCTTCTCCAGTAACCATGCAGTCATTATGGTTGCGAGAGCACCACCCAGACTGTGGCCGGTGATCCACAACCTCGCGTTCCCTCCAGACTCCAATAAGCCTTGAGCCCTCGCTTCGAGTTGATCCATTACACCTTCAAACCCTTTGTAGAAACCCGAATGAATCTCTCCCCACGCCGAGTCATCAGGGTTAAACGGAGTTTTGAAGACATTTGTATCAGTTACAATGTCATTCCACTTGTTGGGTTCGGTGCCCCTAAAAGCGACCACTACCATCGGCGCGGTGTGGTGCTCGACCCAAAAAACCTGGGTGCTGCCACGAATGAACCTCTCTCCATCGTCAGAGAGTCGACCTTCGTAGAAAAACTGAATCTTGTCATTCAGGCGGACTGTTTGCAACAACCACTTTTCAAAAGCGGCTGCGTAACTCGCAGGGATGGCGCCGTCGGCATCAAGGTGACTGATCCACCATCTGCGGGCGCAGTGATAGGGCCAACTCTCGAAGTCGGCGGGGAGGGTCTGATCAATCTCGGCACCGCGCATCCAGGCTAGCGCTTCTGCGCACTCTTGCCATGCTTGCCCTTCGCTGACATTGACTTGTTGGTCTTCCGTCCCTGCTTCAGTGTGGTGCACCGGGGCGCCAAAACCCAGCTCCCCCAAGGCAGGCCCCATATAGAAATAGTGGGCATAAGCGTTAGCCGAAAAGTAAGATGCCCACAAACCGTTGATGAGGTTTGTCCCGGAATCCCATGGGCAGAACTCAAACCGGCCCGGCGGGGTTTCGATGGTCAGCGGCTGGAATTTCTCATCACCGCTGTCTTCGCAGGCGCACAGCATAACGCTGGAAATCAATAGCGCCGACAACACGGCGAGGAAGTAAATTTTTTGAGTCTTCCCGAAAAACAAAAAAAGTCTTTGAGTGAAAGGTTTCATTAATACACTCCTGTTGTAACAAATCTCTAACGTCTCTTATATCTTGCTTTCAGCCACCTACAAAGCATCCTATATAAAAAATTTTTCCCCATGGTTTCTGAAAGTGAGCCCTCAAGACGTCCGGCGGTTTCGGCTCGCGAAGACCCAAGACCGTCCGATCCCTATAGAGCTCCATTCAGGTATCATCTGCCAACAAGAGCAGAAAAACAGGACGGGCCAAAAGTCGCAGCGGAGTGGATTGTATAGTCCTAATTCATAGAAACACGCTCTTTGTTGAGAGGATTGTTGCCTGCAACGCCGGTTTAGAGATAAACTGTGCGCCATGACAAATAAAAAAAAACGCACTTTGGAAATGAATCGCAAAGTATTCGGGGCTTTTATGCCCAGACCGATGACGGCCCGGAGAAGAAAACTCTCTGATTTTCCTCATGTTCATCCTGCACATAGGCGCCTGGCAAAAAAGCTCTCCAGCCCTTTAATGATTGGGCCTCCATTATGTGAAGAATTAATGGATTTTGTCTCTCATGTCTTTACCGAAAATGAGGCTGATGTCGCTCAACATCTCAGCGGGCTGAAACCCCACACTCCAAAAGACATAGCTCGTGAGGCACACCGGCCGGTGGAAGAGGTTGAGGCTGTTCTGAAACATCTTGCCTATGAAAAATTTGTTATTGTCTCAGCGGGTCCGAAGAAAAAGAGGAGCTACCGGCTGGTTCCGGTGGTGCCCGGTATGTTCGAACTCTGTCTCGTGGGACAGTCTCTTGAAACCATGAGTGAGTGGCACAAAAAATTCATAGAGGTCTTTGAGCGGCTTTATGAGACCGGTTACATGACGACTTTCGGGGAAAAACTACCTCAGGTGGTTCGGTTTCTGCCGGCACCCGGTTCAATTTCCGGCAATCCGCTTGCGCTTCCCTCTGATAAACTTGAGGTTGTGTTTGACCGCTATGATACATTCGGCATCGGAAATTGTCAGTGTCGAATGACTATGGAGGTCTTGGGGAGGGGTTGTGGGAAACCGATTGGGAATTGTACGGTAATGGGTGACTGGGCACGTTCCGGCATTCGCTCCGGCCGATTGAGGGAGGTGACGAAAAAAGAGGCCCTGGAGATTAAGGCCGAAGCTGAATCACATGGGCTCACGAGCTGGATCATGAACGTCGACTCCGGGAGCGGTCAGGTTTCTTGTTCTTGTTGCGGGTGTTGTTGTCATGCTCTGCGCATGGTAAACGAGTTTAACGTGCCGAGCTGGATCGCGCCGCCTCACTTTATGCCTGTATTTGACTTCAGTTTATGTAATTACTGCGGCAAGTGTGCCCGCACATGTCCTATGGGCGCGATAGTAGTGGATTCGAAACAAAAAACAGCGTGGCAAATTGAAGCCAGGTGTGTAGGGTGCGGGTTGTGCGTGCAGGCGTGTAAAGATAAAAAGGCTGTTACCATGGAGCCTGTACCGGATTACCGCTTGCCGCCGGGTAGTTGGTACGCGATGATAGCACGTGAAGGCCACAAGGCGGTGCGCTCGGTTTTTGAGAGGTGGTTCCGTTCCAAGGTATAAGTGCACAATAAGTGCGTAATAATTGCGTAATAATTGCGTAATCATTCATGAGCTTTTACCGATGCCTATGCCGCCAATTCGATCATCTCCGGAGACACCTGCCTGAATATAGAATATCCACTCTTTGATGATCTCATACTCGATTCTAGCGCCGATAGAGACCATATCCATCGACCATCTCCATGTTTCAAATCTCCTATTTGAAGCTTGTCCCCAATCCAAAAAGACGCTCCCTAAAAGATTTGGGAGCAATTCATAAGTGTACTCCGCACTTGCGAAACCACCGCTCGTCCCAATTTCGTAGCCTTCCTGCATGCCGCGAAGAAGATCCATCCCTCCCATATGAATCCACAGTGGCGGAGGAACCGGAGAGTTTCCAAGATCCGAAAGATATCTGATGCCGGCCCATGTAGTAAGCCACCCCTTTCCGCCGGGAACACGCCATGTCCACCATGCTTCTCCTTTACTTAGGAGAGTGCGATACTCACCGTCCGGTAAATTATGAAAATACGAGACCGAAAAAACAGCTCCGAAACCTCTACGTCGTCTCAGTTTGGTCGTGGAGCCTTCCCATGCATTCATCCAGCCACAATTACCCAGCAAAACTCCCAAATGTGTTTTGAGCCCCGAAAAATAAGGCTCAACCCAGAGATCTGGGTGAACGGTTCCAAAATTATCTTCAGCTTTTGTGGCAAGCTCCTCTCTCTTCGGCGTCTTTGTAGGGCCGAAGTATTCGTAGGTATAGAATAACCCCACGTCAACGGCGAGCCATCGGGTGAAACGGTGACGCACGCTTAACCCGGCCTGGGCGTGGCGCCGGCGATAGATCAGATCTCTTCGGAAGGAATCTCCGGTTTCGTCATGATGACGATCAATCCAACCCTCTTCAAGGCTGTATGTTTCAGGCAGTCTAAGGTGTCGGTCATCTCGATCCGATGCCCTCCCTTCAAGCGCCAAACGAAACCTTCCGGGAGTATGCAAGCTCAATCGGGCAAAACCTCCCCAGATACCTATTCCACCCCAGGCGCCTGTGTGAAGGTTGCTGTTAAGACCGTTGCCCATGAAAATGGGCACATCAATGTGAGCTCCGGCATGTGGCCGTTTATGTAAGGTCCAGTTGAATAATGGATAGAAGCTACCATCTTTTGAACTAATGATTCGGGATGTCCAGTCTCCTACACCTGACTCCTCTACCCACTCCAGAATCGCCAGCCCGGGCCGCGTGACCAATTCAAAAGCCGCCCTCAGCGGCCACAACAGTACTCTAGGTAACCACAGTAGTGCAGTTGTTGTTGAAGCTTTTTTTTCTTTACGGCCTCTCACCGCAGTCGGTGAGGTTCTTACATCGGCTCTTTTCTTTTCTTCAGGTTTCCGGCGCTCTTTCTTTTCAGAGTCGGCTTTCGCTGATGGCGAACCTCGTGTACCCAAAGGAGGTTCTTTAGACTGCATCTCCGTAGTCCTCATGGAACTTTCGCTTTCTACAGCGGAGCGGCGGGAACCCCTGTCGTCCGCTTTACATAGACGCGGCGAAACCAACCCGGGAGAAATCAAAGCTAAAATGATTAGAGTTAACTTGAACACGTGTATCTATATAGCATCTTAGGCCGCTGGTGATAATAAACTTTGTATTAGTTCCTTTTTTCTGAACTATTTGACTTTGTGCTTTCGTCTTTCTTTACAAGCAGTAAAATGAAGCGCTTGTTTGCTGAATTCTTTTCCGTATAAATCGTAAGGTTTTAAAAGGAGCCTTGTAATGTTTCATTTTCTAAACGCCGGCGGGAATATTGGGAAAGACCATCTTAGGTATCTGAGAGAGTATTTTGATAAACAATCTATTGGTTACGATACTCATGAAGGGATATTGTACGGCGATGAGCTGATCCCCGGTGATTGTTATCTTTCCTGTTCGGTGGCTGCTATTGACGCGAACCCCATAGAATTGGATCGAGTGTTTCAAGTGCAACTTGCTCATAATCTCACCGGCATCAAGGGATCGCCTCTGATGCAATCAGACGCTAATCTTAATATAATGGGAGGGCGGAAGGTGGCGGAGTATCAAAACATTGATCTGTCGGATCCCGGTTTTGTAGTTGGGGGATATGCAAAGTGGGATCGGATATACCCCGAGAGGTTCAAGGTGCAAGAGCGGCGCAGCGAGCTATCTTCCGAGAGGGGGCTGGATGAGTCGCGGCCATGGGTTTGTTTCTATCCAACAGGGCCGAACGATATGTTTAGAGGGGGGATGGAGAATGTGTTTTCTGCGTTCTTGGATGTGGAAAAAAAGCTGGGGACGATGGAGTTTTTGATATGTGATCATGACCAGAACAAGAAGACAAGGCACACGAGAAAAGTTCGTACCAAGCTCATAGAGCTTTTGGGGAGCGAAGAAGGGGTAATGGATTCTTCAAAAATTGGTGGGGCGGGCAAAAGCCGCGCCCATCTCATTGACGGTGGTGTTGCGCTGAAATACATAACAGCTTGCGATCTTTTCATTACAGATATCGCGAGCACTGTGATCACAGCTTTATCCATGAAAAAACCTTTAGCAAGGTTGGCGATAAGAAGTGAAGAGCAGAAATATGTCAGTCGCTCGGGTTTGGATAAGGGGATGATCTTGGATGATATAGACGATCTTGGAGTTTACATCGATTCTTTTGAGATGACAGATGAAATGAATCAACTATTCAAAAGTTGTGTGGAGTTCGATGACGATAGGAACTGTGAGCGTATCACCGAGCTGATTCTTTCGCGATATGAAGACTGGCGTAAACATCACTTTTGATGGAGTCCTTCTTGTTTTTATCCCGAGGTGTTTCCCCTCATGTGTTGTTGTGCTAGGTTTTAGTGAAAAAACAAACTCCTCTCTTTTTGATACAGGAGGTGCGGCGTTGAATCACGTCACTTATTTCAGGCCCGGAACCATTGATGAAGCAATTGGACTTTTAAACGAAGAAGATGGAATTTTTTCCATGGCGGGGGGTACAGACCTCGTCGTTCAGATGAGGGATGGGCGCAAAAAGCCCAAAGCTGTTCTGGATTTGTCATCATTGGATCTGGGTGGGGTGGAGAAAGAAAAAGGCGGTTGGAGAATAGGGGCCACAACAACAATGACCGAGCTGATTGAAGCTGTTGAGGCGAGTAGCATCGAAGAGCTTTCTATCGTTGCTCAAGCGGCCGGGAGGCTTGGTGGTCATCAGATCAGAAATAGGGCCACCATCGGCGGGAATATTTGCAATGCCTCACCTGCCGCGGATTCGGTTTGTGCCCTTATGGCCCTGGAGACGGATGCAGTGGCCCTCGGTAAAGATGGTGAGCGCAGAATCCCGTTCAAAGAATTGTTCAATGGCCCTGGGCAGACAGCGCTCCACAAGGGCGAGCTCTTGACCGCAGTTTTGGTTAAGGAGTCCATGCCCCCCGAGAGTGCACGTGTTGTTAAAGATTATTTCAAGCTTGGAGGTCGTTCGAGTCTGGTGTGTGCCATAGCATCGGTTGCGGCGGTGACGGTGATTCAGGAAGATAATATTCTGTCCTGCTCAGTTGCCATGGGCTCTGTGGCACCTACACCGTGGAAGGCCCGTTTTCCAGAACAGATGCTTGTGGGAAGAAAGCTCTCACGGGAGGTCATCAGTGACGCGGCTTCTGCCGCAGCGGCGGAGATATCTCCAATCGACGATGTGAGGGCGAGTGGTTCCTAAAGGCGTGA
>JAABSF010000090.1 GCA_011390535.1 Deltaproteobacteria bacterium
GAAAAAATCGAAAGTCTCACCATCGAAACAAAAACGCGCCAGAGATGAAGAGCGGCTGAGGGAGATAAAACGAAAGGTTGATCTCGAAGAGAAGCTCAAACGAAAGAGGAGCGGTGAAACAGATGAAGACGAGGAGGAGGATGAAGTTCGCGGAAAACGAAAAGATCGAAGAATAAGAAAGTCTGAATCCAGAAGAAGTTTTGACGACGACGAGATTATCGACGACGAGATTGACGACGAAGATGACGACGAAGAGGAAATTGACGAGGATGGAGTCAACGAAGACGAGATGGACGAGGACGAGATGGACGAGGACGAGAGTGATGACGACAAGTTTGTCAAAAAGCCGAAAAAACGATCATGAAAAATAAAGCACAGGATTATTTAACAAAAATAATAACGGAGAATAATCGGCTTCTCTGCGCTATCTTCGCGGCACTTTTCCTGATCACCGCGTGCAGCGGCAGAAGAGAATCCGACATCCGCATCGGGGTAAAAAACTTTGATGAGCAAAAAATCATCGCTCACGTGACAGCACAACTGCTTCGAGGGCACGGGTATAGAATTGAAACGATAAAAAATTGCACCGACACTTATGAATGTCATCGAGCGCTGCACTCCGGAAAAATCGACCTGATGGTTGAATACACCGGCACTGGTCTGGTCTTCATGGGCAAACCCATAAAACACAAGACTAACGCACTTGAAAGACTCAGAAACATTTATAAGGATCTGGGGCTGACATGGTTGGGTCCGCTCGGGTTTGACAACAGTTACAGGGTTTTGGTGCGCATGGACAGAGCTTCGGCCAAGCAACTGAAAACCATTGAAGATTTGGCCAAAATGCAAGGTAGTATCCGTATCGCGTGTCCGGCCGAATACCTTAGAAGGCCCGGAGACGGTCTTTACGCTCTTTTAAGAGTTCACGGCCTGAAAAGCAAGATGGCCTCAAAGCCTCTGCTTTTGGATGATCCCGAGAAACGATACAAAGCACTGCTTGATGGTAAAGTCGATGTGGCCATCGGTTACGCCACCGACGGGTCTATACATGACCCCAGGCTCACGGTCTTAGAAGACAGAGAGGATTTTTTTCCAAAATATGAAGCCGCGTTTTTGATAAGTAACGAAACCCTGAGCCGACTCCCAGGTATAAAGAGGGTTCTGAAAAAGCTTGAAAACCGCATTTCAACAAAAAAAATGCGGACTCTCAACTACAAAGTTCAAACAGAAGGGAGGAGCCCTCAATCAGTCGCAGAATCTTTTCTGCAAGAAGCAGCACTTCCAACAGAACAAACCCATAGATCCAGAAAAAGAGCTGAGTTGACAGTTACAAAACACATCAAAGATAACTTTTTCAACGCAACAAAACTCGCGTCGCATGCTGTGAGACAAGCTTTTCCGAAAAGAGCCGTGCGCATCGCCCAATCATCTACACCTAAAAGAGATCTAGTCAGAGGAAATACTCGATTGGCGATTTTGGGCTCTGAGCGTTTTTTCTTAGATAAAAACGGAAAACCTACTGCCTCAAGAGACGACAGGATTGAAGCAATAGCTGTTCTTGAAACTCGGGTCCTACATTTGTTTCGCAGAGCGGATGACAATCGGGAACCCCACGAGGGCCGCATCGGGATAGAAGAAAAGGAAAGCGGCAGCGCGCTTGTCGCCCAAACGGTTTTAAAATCAAAAAACAAAAAGCCTGCGTTAAATGCCTCGCCTAAGGAGCTTTTTGAGCAACTCGCAAACAGGAGCCTGGACGGAGTCTTGATCATGGCTCCTTTAAAGGCACCCATGATTTTAGAAACCATGGAGAAGAATTCTTTTAAACTCATGAGCCTTGACAACTGGATAACCCCCAAAAGTCGCACTCTGCTGGTATATTTGAGGCGCATTAAGATACCCCAATCAATGTATTCCCATCAACCTGACTCCATAAACAGTTTCTCTTCCCAGGTGGTGTTGGCAGGTCCCAGCCCTAAACTCGGCCATGCTGGCGGCGGCGGCGGACAAGCTGCGGCGCTCCCTGTTCATGGGTTGCCCATACCCAGAAAAGAGATGTTGAGAATTGTGGAAGCGACCGGACACCCGGAACCACCTGACTCCGTGCTCCCCTCGGCGTGGATCTCCGTCCAAGAAGATACCGAAAAAATCGGTAGAAGTTTTTCTATCGTGACAAAGATTCTCAACGCCTGTGTAATCGCTTTCCTAATCTGGTTGGCCTGGATCATCGTGCGAAAAGAGCCGAAACCAACCCACTGAAAACGCTCACAATCCAGCAAATATTCTACAAGCTACTCCGGCCCTTCTTCCTTTAGCTTTACTCGGTCCTCACCCATCAGGGTTTCGGCCTGCGAAGACAAAGCCCGGCCGCTCCCCCTTACGCTCTTTTCTGCATTCTTTTGTACAAACAGCCGCTCAATAGGCCGGGCCAAAAGTCGTAGCAGCGCCGAAGGAGAGCCGGGATCTCAAGGCTACTTGTTTTTTTTGTTTCTCACGACATAGGTAAAACTGGTATCTTTCCGATGGCCGAAACTCTCCACATAAAGGAGCCCTGATTTTGCACCGGGCGGGATAAAAACTTGCACGCTTCCGGGGTTCTGGTATTTGACCCTGAGGCGAGTCTCGCCCAGATAAAACTTGGTTTTCTTAGTAAAGTTTCTGCCTTTTATATTGATCCAACGATTCCATGGACCACGATCAGGTTTGACTCCACTAACTCGGGCCAACGGAGGAGAGAGTACGAAATACCGTGAAGAGCGCCCTGTTCGGCCGTAGCATTCCACAGCCAAGGACCCTGTCTCAGCACCTTGAGGCACCTTAACCTTTAAGGTGGTGTGACCCAGCCGTTTTTCAACCGGCACAGTCTTCTTGCCGCCTACGAATATGACCTTCGGTTCAATGCAAAAGTGGCGCCCCTTTAATGTAACGGTGTCCCCATACCAACCGGAACGGGGGCTGAAATCCCTCACCACAGGGGTCACAAGAACTATCTTGAACTCATGTTTGGACACCCTGCGTTTACCAGCGGAAAAAATAGCGATTTTCCCGGACTTGGCTTTCTCAGGGATCTGTACACGCACCTCGTCACTTCCTACATATTTTTTCTTGAGCCTCTGATCACCCAGATAAAAAACATCCGACTTTTTGAAGCTCTCGCCGGTCAATGTGACCCATGTGCCCCATGGACCGGAGGAGGGGTGAATAGAGAATATTCGACCAAAAGGAGGCTTGATCTCGATGGCCGGCCGCACAACGACCTTATGCTTAGAACAAACAAGAACCAAGTTTCCTTCTTTCACTCCGCGAGGAAGCTTAACCGCTACCTTATCAGAGCCACTCTTAAGCACTTCCAAAGCTGTGCCCTTGAGCATTACTTTGGGTTTGGGACAAATACGTCTCCCTTTCAAAATAACCGTGTCGCCGTACCATGCCACCTTTGGTTCGTAGGTCGCAACAATAGGTCTCTGGCTGATCACTTTGACCACAAATCGAGTTCTCTTGCTACGGCCATAGCTCTTATGAACTATGGGTCCGGTTTCCGCTCCCCGTGGAATTGTAAGCTGAACCTCGTCACGGCCTCTGTATGTCATTGGCATACGCTTATCACCGATCATAAAAACATCCGAGGGAGACAGCATCTTGCCTTTTACCCGGATCTTTGTTCCAGGCGCCCCCTCCATGGGCTGAACCGAAACAATTCCGGACTTAGGCGGCTCCAGCTTGAAAACCTGCGATGAGGTCTCCGAGAGGCCGAAACATGTGGCTTTGAATCTGCCTCCGCGGATCCCTTTCGGGATCCTGAGAGTAACCTTCCGGCTACCCTTACGGTCCACAACGGGTATGGACTTACCCCTCATCTCCACCTTCATCTGGGGACAAAAATCAGCTCCCACCAGCTCCACATCTTCACCATACCATCCGCTTTGAGGGCTGACACCCCGAATATTCGGTTTCTTATGGACCGATACATTTTCTTTTGAGGAAAACCGCTTGCCGTAGCTCTCAAAGAACAACTTCCCGGAGTTGGCACGAGGGCTGATTTTTACCCTAACCAACTTAGGAGAAACGAACTTTGTTTTTAGACGAGCACGCCCAATCCAAAACTTGTCTTCAGGTCTAAAACCCTTCCCTCTCACGCGCAACCAAGCCCCCGGGGGGCCTGACTGAGGATCCACCCCGGTTATTTCAGCATACCTCGGAGAGACCGAAAAAGAACCCGGAACAGTGAAGCTCTTGCCATAGCACTCCACTACAATGGCTCCAGATTCAGCACCCTTTGGAACCTTCGCGATTATTCGACGGCCACGAATACTCTTCACAACCGGCGCTTTCTTCCCGTCTAATTTGACTACCGGATCATCGCAAAAATGCATCCCGCTTATAGTTATCTCATCGCCATACCACCCCGTCTTTGGGCTGAACCCTTTTACCGACGGAACCCGAGTCAATGTAAACCTGAGCTTTGTCCGCTTTTTAGGCCCTTTCCACTGATAAAACAGCGGTCCGGATTTCAAGCCTCTGTGTATGAAAAGCTTTATCTCTGTGTCGCTGACATATTGTCGTCGAACCGATGTCCTCCCAATCCAAAACTTCATTTTGGGATCCAAAAACTTCCCCTTCAGCACTATCCAGTTATTCGGCAAACCTGCTTTTGGAACCATCTCTTTGATAACAGGCACATTCTCAATAATAAAACGCTCGGGAGCGCTCAGCTTTCGCCCAGCTTGACTAATGGAAAACCATCCGGAGCTAACACCGTCCGGCACCGTCACCCTGATGGCTCTACCGGAGACACTGTTGGGCTTCAGCTCCTTATCATTATAAAAGACCTTCGCGTCCTTTGAAAAACCTCGTCCATACAATGTAACCACCGACCCCCATCCTCCCTTTTTTGGCGTTATCTTATCAAACGACCATGTCGCATCCCTTCTTCTCCCCAATGCCGAACCGGCAAAAGAGACAAGAACTACTAACCCCACAATTGACCACATGCTTAAAACGCTGAAACTGCTTTTCCGTCTATCTTTTTTTTTCATTAACCAAGATCTCCTTAAAAAGAGCATTTTTTTAAAAACGAGCACTGTTTGAAACAATATAGCATCGGAACGATTTAAAGCTATGGAGTTTGCCGAAAGGTTGAACTCCATATATATAATGACGCACCGGCAACCAGATGATTTATAGCCACAGCAAAAAAAAACACAAATCGACGGACTTCGGTTCTATACAAAGCTTTTATCTTCGGCAGCTCTCAAACTCTGTAAAAAAACTGGAAATAGATGAATAAACCTTTAACATAATATCGGGTATATCACAGTGGAGGGTTTACACTTATGAACAGACCTCAAGCCGTAATCTTTGATCTCGGCGGTGTATTGGTGGATGTAAATAAAAAAGTGTCCATCCGCAAATGGAATCTCCTTACCGGCGGAGACACAACTTCTTTTGAACAAATATTCTTCTCCGATAGACTAAAGAATCGATTCAATGAAGGTTCCATCGACTCTTCATCATTTCTCCACACTATAAAAACCGGCATCGGCAGTCCACCTCCAAGTTCTCTATCCAGTGAACCTATCCCAGAGTCATCCCTGAAAAGCATCTGGACCGCCATGCTACGACCGCGCTCATATACAGAAAAAATCATAGATCTCCTGCACGGCTCCCTTCACCTGGCGATACTATCTGATACAGACCCAATCCACGCTTCATACATGGAAAATGAGTTCGGCTTTTTCCAAAAATTCAAAGTAAAAACCTATTCATACTTAGTCGGAGCCACTAAACCTGACAAGAGAATGTACTCTGCCGTGTTAAATGAACTTGGCATAGAAGCAAATAGCTGCGTTTTCTTCGATGATCGTCCCCAAAATGTGACTGGCGCCATAAACATGGGAATCCGTGCATATAAGGCCTCAAACGAAAAAGATATTCTGGGAGGTCTTAAAAAAGAAGGGCTCCCAACATATGATTGGAGTGCAGAAACACATGACTCGAAGGAACACAGAAACACATGACTTGCAGGGCAAACCTTGACTGGGGTAAAATGAAGTACAAAAGCAAATATTAATTCGCTCATCCGGCGAGCAAAACTCTTCTATTATCCGGCGAGCAAAACTCTTTTATTATAAAGAAGGTATATGATGATTTCGAAACCACGCCATTCAAACCAAGAAAAATCACCTTTTATTCATTTTTTTACGAAGCGGATGAAGCCTGGATGGTTGAGCATTTCATTAACCGCCGCCCTCGCCGCAACGCTGCTCTTATCCTTTTCATCATGTAGTGATGAAGAAAAGGGCACGTTAGTGGTCCGGTGGGAAGTAGTAAGCCCCGTTGAAGGAGATCCAACGCCATGTTCCACTGCAGGCATCACTCACGTTCACGTTCGAATAAGTAAAGGAGTTGATCCTTCCCCTGACAAATGGCCCACATACAGATTTCCCTGCTCACAAAAAGAAGTCCAACTGACGCTCAAAGAAGGCCTCTATACAGTAAATATTTTAAAAGAAGAGATGAACGAGATAATAGAAGTGAGCACTTTTCACGATGTGGAGATTCTCTCCAACACCGAGACAGACATATACGGCATTTATCCACCAACCCCCATAGACAGCCACGACATCAACATCCCGTGGTGCGGTAACGGCGTCATCGAACCCGACTTCGGCGAAGAATGCGACCAGGGGCTTGATAACTCGGACACCTTGCCTGATCACTGCCGTACAAATTGTCTGAGTCCTTTTTGCGGCGACGGCGTCGCCGACTCCGATGAAACATGTGACGGCTCCGACCTTAAAGGTGCAACATGCGAAGATATGGACCTAATCGGAGACACCCCGTCTTGCAGCCCTTCATGCGACCTTGAACCCGGCGAATGCGCGGAGCCTATAGGTGATTTTACCATAATCTGGGACATCTATGCTGAAGACGAAGTCACCCCTTCAACCTGTGAAGATGAAGGCGTCGAGACCGTACGCTATACCATCAGCTATCGAGACACCTCCGAGGTTTTTGAACAAGGGCTCATCGACTGTACGGAAGCACAGGTCACCATCGCAGACCTTCCCTTCCATGTCTACGCAATCTATCTAGAGGGGCTCTCGCCCGAGCTCGAGCTGAAAGCCTCCGGGACGGCTCCTTCCCACTACCACAACGACCTGGAAGGGACTTCCCTGGAAATAGACCTCGTGGCAATCCCGCAATAAAGCTTTAAACTCTCAGATTACCCAGACAACTATACCTGGACCACAGCCATACACCTTTACCCAAACTAAATCATAGATTCTCTCCAAACTCCACACAGCCCACTTGCTAATTTTGAAAAAATTCAGCAAATCGACCATCCGGCTATTGACAGTAAATGTCTGCTTGCTTACATTTACTCCAATTCTCGCCTCCGGGGGAAATTTTTTGTCGCTTTCAGGGTAAACATGAATAGTCACAACATATCGTCGTTTGGACGGCATTCAAGAAAAACCACTCAACCGAGATATCCCGCATCACTCTCGGTAAATTGCTCTCAAGATGGAGAGGCGTTTGAAGCCAAATGTCACAACATCTCATACGGAGGGATGTATCTTGAGTCCTCAAGGTGTTTAAGCCGGGACACTGAATTATCCCTGAGCTTTCTTCTCCCCGAAGTAGAAGAAAAAATCCAGGTCAGCGGAAAAGTAAAGTGGCTTGATACTCGAAAACATCGATACGGAGCGGGTATCCAATTTTTCAGCCCAACAACCTCAAGAGGGCTGAAACCTCAACATCTCTGGGCCCTCAACCTCTTTTTTACCAAAGCAACCCCTTCCTGAAAAGCACAGAGAGCGTGTGACTTGGATCTTGACAAAGTTGACTACATTAAAAACAGATATGAGAAGATGTAGCGTTCATCATTTCGGCGAAAGCCTCATGATTGATCACAAGTTTTTGTTGACAAGGCCATCATCCATCCAGCTTCAAGGGTGAGCATTTCTTCGTATCCGCGCCGTAGTGTTTGCCGGCCTGGTGGTCCATTGCGTTTCAGGTGACCTCCCAGTCCTGCGATTGCGTAGGCCACATTGCTTAGGGTTGGGTTCTCCGGCAGTTTGTAGCGTTTCGCATGAGCTCGGATTATCTGAAGCCTCATTGGAGAAATAATTTGCTTGGCGGGCATATCTTCGTTGGAACGAGATTGTGTTCGAAGCAGCAACATTTCCCATGCAATTGGCAAGATTAAGGCCAGTGCTTTGGTCAGCGCATCATACGATTCTAGCTGCCTTTTTTCGAAGATACACCCGGTTTTAATGGCTTTGTTGAATTCTTCGATCAACCATCGCTGTCGATAACAATCAATCACTGCACGCAATTCATCATCACTGGAACAGGGCTCATTTGTCAGTAGTATCCACTCGATTGGGGGCTGGTTGGCCGGTGGATTCGGTTCGAACAGATGCACCAGGTTGAGCGTTGTTGTTTCCGGGTATTCTTTGGGGCTGTTTCGCGATCGCTTGACCGTGACGGTTGTGCTTGCAACACAAATATTCGCCTCGAGGCCAGCTCGGGCTGGAAACTTTTTTCCGTTGGTCGGGTAAACGGCTCTCTTTACGCAGTGTTACGGTAATAGG
>JAABSF010000091.1 GCA_011390535.1 Deltaproteobacteria bacterium
TTTGAAACAATTCATCCAAAACAAAAAGCCGCCATAACAAAAAAACCATCAAACTAACAAGGCTTAGCGCTCGCTTTCAAATAAATCGCCGGCCGAACAGCGCATAGACCATGGCCGATCCGTTATTCGCTGCTATCCGCTCAACCACGAAAATCACTGCGTTTCTATAGGCCAAGGCTAAAAGTCGTAGCAGGGTCGAGTGGATAGTGCTACTTCACAGAACCGCGACCGTCACACACTCCCAGCGGATGGCAACCGTTTGACTTATAGAACTGATCCGGCTAGCATAATCTTGATTATAAGGCCTCGGTGCATACGGGAATATTTAAAACCCAATTGTTTTTTGTGCAACGTGGGCATTAAAAACATAGACCTTCATCGGATAACGTACGGTATATGTCTAAAATCTTTGAACCTTTCTCTATCGCAGATCTTGAGCTTCCCAACAGAATCGTCCGATCCGCCACCGTTGAAAACCGTTCCACCGAAAAAGGTGAACCAACAGTCGCCATGGGCGAGATGTACGGCGCCCTCGCGTCCGGAGGTGCGGGGCTCATTATCACAGGAGGGTGCTACGTTCAAAGGCACGGCCGCTCACTTCGTTATCTAACAGGTGTCCACAGTGACAAAATGATCGGCCCGTTGAGCCGCCTCGTTGATAAAGTCCATGAAGCCGGTGGCCTCATCGCAATCCAGCTCTATCACGCCGGCCGGCAGACAAGACCGGAAGTTATCGGGGAAGATCCGGTCGCACCCTCACCTGTTAAAGACACCATGACCTGGGTGACCCCCAGAGCCATTAGCCAAAGAGAAATCGAAGAGACAATAGAGTCTTTCGGCGAAGCAGCGGAGAGGGCGGCTAAAGCCGGATTCGACGCCATAGAATTATTGGCAGGACACGGTTACTTGATCAATCAGTTTTTATCCAGGCGCACAAACCAGAGATCCGACGAATGGGGCGGCTCTTTAGAAAACCGAGCCCGCTTTTTACTGAAGACTATTTCTTCTATACGGAGTGGTGGGGGAGGAAAGCTCCCCCTGTTGGTAAAAATCAACTCAGAAGACCACTTGCCGAGAGGGTTTACTTTGGAGGAGAGTTGCCGTGTTTGTGAGTGGCTGGAAGAAGCCCGTGTGGACGCCATCGAAGTGACCGGCGGGACTTTTGAATCAGCCCTGGATATAGCACGTGGGCAGATTCCTAAAAAAAAGATCTTAAAACAACTTCACGGAGCACAAAAGGTTATGGCAAGAATCGTGCTCCCGCTGATGCGGCGGCGTTTTGCCTTCAAAGAAGCCTATTTTTTAGAAAACGCCCTGGCCATAAAGCGACATGTACCGAATACACCCATGATTCTGGCCGGGGGCAACAGAAACCCCAAACACATGGATGAAATTTTATCCGGCGGCGATATTGATCTCTTGAGCCTCAGCCGGCCTTTCATTCGCGAACCTAACCTTGTAAAACGTTGGCAAAGCGGTGATCGGCGTCCTGCGACTTGTATATCCTGTAATCAGTGCTTTGTCGCCATAGCCACCGATAAACCGGTTCGATGTTTTATAGAAAATCCCTGCTCTGAAGCCAATGACAGGTCTAACATGAACACCTCTCCCATTTGAGCCTTGAATGTTGAAAGGTGTTTGCGTCTTCTTGCAAGGAACTGATTCATGCGGTATGAAATGGCGGCGAATTGCTTAGGAGTAACGCTATGGGAAGCGAGCGGCGAAGAGACGCCAGGCACGCAAAACGGATCGCGGTGATCCTAAAGGTTGAAGACACCACATATGAAGGCACCACCAGAAACTTGAGCATGGGAGGGGCTTTTGTAGAGGTGGGGTTGAACCTCCCCGCCATAAAGGATCCGAGCGTAGAGATCGCGTTCTTTTTGCAGACCCAGAATAATCCACAACCGATGGTCTGTGAAGGTCGCATATGCTGGCTGGAAGGAATTCTTCCAAACGGCACAGGGCTGGGAATCCAGTTTCAAGACTTATCCGAAGAACAGATCGCTCTTTTAGAGGACTTCTTGACAAATGCAAATGGAGATGTGGACTCTACCACGGCGTTTCACCGCAGCGCCATTGAAAACACATTGGCCCGTTGGGTGGAAAACGGCCTTTTGTCTACAGAAGAAGCAGAAAAATATCGTTCGCGCATCTGCGATGATTCTTAAACGCCTAATGATAGAAGATCACTGCAACTTTCGCTTCAGCGCTAATAAACAGCTTAGGTTAAAGAACAAACTAAAAACAAGCAGAAAGAAAAAGAAACAATAATGAAGAGGTAGGAACATGATCGTAAGCTGCCGGAAAGATTTTCACTGCGATAGCCAGACATATTTCAAAGAACTTTTCAACTATGAATCAAGGGAGCCCCGTGAAACAAAAGGCCGGGGAGCTCTCAGCTTCAGGGTAAAGGAAAGTGATACCAACAGCCCGACTTGGAAACACAAGGTTGAGTTTAAAGAACAAATAGATGCCCCTGCGCCGGTGCGCAAGCTCATGGGAGAGACGGTGTTGGTGGAAGAGGAGATAATCTGGACTCCAGGTGAAAACAAAGCACACGTAACCTATCGGCCCGGCACATTGGCAAAAAAGACCCATATCTCAGGCACTCTCACCGCCGAAGACACAGAAAAGGGTGATTGCCGTGTCACCATGGAAACCGAAGTAAAAATCAAAGTATTCGCATTAGGCAGCATTATGGAAAAGACAGCCGCAGGAAAACTGCAAAAAGACTTTGAAAAAGATGTGACCTATTTCAATCAAGTTCTGGCCCCGACGCTAAAAGAGCAATCGAACCCCGAAAAAAACAACTTTTAGACTTTGACACGATTGAGCTGTTTCTATATATTTCAGCTACGTGCGGTTCTTTTCCGCACAAAAACATTTGTCGAGGAGCCTGACCGGATAAGTATCAACGGTTCGCGCCTCGAACGGCCCAAGGAGGAAACAGGCCATGCAAGCTATCGGTTATCTGGCCGTTATCATCGCGGCTTCAACTTTTGTTTTTGTTCTGCTCATGGTGGTGGTGGGGGTCGTGCTGGGAGGGATCCATTCAAAGAACTCCGTCAAGATCGAAGATCCCATGGAAGGCGATCCGGATGTGATCTCCGGAACAGCTCCTCCTTTGCCAAAAGGGGAAATGAATCCCTTCGAAGCGACCTCGGTTAAACCGAGTCTGCCTTTCATGATCGCCGCGCTACTGGTCATGTTCGCAATCATCGGATTCAGCGCTTACGGGCTTCGAGAGATGGCTGGGAGTACCGGGACCACCGAAGCGATGCGCCAAGAGGCAAAAGATCGCGCAGCAAAGAACAAAAATCGGTATGACACCGGCGCTGAACTGGAAGAGCTCCCCGAGGAAGATACAAAGAAAAAGAAATCCATGGAAGATGCTCTCGGCCAGTAACCCAAAACCTTCACCCCCATATTGTCTCTCCGTGAAAATTCTAACCTTTCATTCCTTTCATTCCTGACAGTATTCAAACACCAACTTATTAGAGTTTGAAGGTGGTAATATGAATGTTTCCTCCCCCACAGCCGAGAGGAAAGCTTTTCAGGCAGGATACTGTCGTAGTTTTTTCAGCCTTTTGGCTTTTACTCAAACAATAGAAGATGAGGACACCCGGCGACAAAGTGAATAGTTGGGGATTCCTGCCGGGACACAATGTCCCAAGGGAAGATCTGAGATTTACTATTGGGAGACGAAGTCCAAAGAGGAAAGGTGAGATTTGCTATCGGGAGACAAAGTCCAAAGGAGAGATCTGAGATTTACTACTGCGACATGCTGTCGATAAATTCCTGGTTGGAGCCCGTCTTTGAGATCTTGTCACGCAAGAACTCCATGGCGTCAATGACGTTGAGTGGATGTAGAAGCTGGCGCAGAATCCATACACGGTTGAGAATATCCGGCTGTAACAAGAGCTCTTCTTTTCTCGTTCCGGATTTGTTGATGTCCAGGCATGGAAAAATCCTCTTCTCCATGAGCTTCCTGTCCAAGTGTATTTCGCTGTTGCCGGTCCCTTTGAACTCTTCAAAAATAACCTCGTCCATTCTGGACCCTGTGTCCACCAACGCCGTGGAAATTATTGTGAGACTTCCCCCCTCTTCCACGTTTCGAGCCGCACCGAAAAATCTCTTCGGTTTATGCAAGGCGTTGGAATCCACACCACCCGACAGGATCTTGCCGGACGGGGGAACTACCGTGTTGTAAGCCCGAGCCAAACGAGTAATTGAATCCAACAAGATGACAACATCTTTTTGGTGCTCCACGAGCCGTTTTGCCTTCTCGATCACCATCTCGGCGACCTGAACATGTCTCGCCGCCGGCTCGTCGAATGTAGAGCTGATAACCTCGCCATCAACACTACGATCCATGTCGGTGACCTCTTCCGGCCTCTCATCTATGAGCAAAACAATGGTAATGATCTCTTCATGGTTGGCGGTTATTGCGTTCGCGATGTCCTGCAACAACATGGTCTTACCGGCTCGAGGAGGAGACACGATCAAACAGCGCTGCCCTTTTCCAATAGGGGACAAAAGATCTACGATTCTGGTAGAGAGATTTTTAGAATCGTATTCAAGGTTGAGCTTATCCTCGGGATACAAGGGCGTAAGATTATCAAAAAGAGTCTTTGCCCGCTGAGCATCCGGGGGCTCATGGTTTACCTTCGAGACCTTAAGCAGAGCAAAGTAACGCTCGGAATCCTTGGGCGGACGAATCTGCCCCCGGACCGTGTCTCCCGTTCTCAGCCCAAATCTTCTAATTTGGGAAGGTGAAACATAAATATCATCCGGCCCTGGAAGGTAGTTGTAATCCGGCGCGCGCAGAAAACCGAATCCGTCAGGGAGTGTTTCTAAAACGCCCTCCCCAAAAATCTCTTTCTTTTTGTCACTCACCGCTTTCAAAAGAGAAAAGATGAGATCCGAACGTCTCATGTTGGAAGCGTCATCGATTCCGTTGTCCAGAGCGGTTTGAGTAAGTTCCTTGATGTTTAGTTTCTTTAGTTCACTTAAATCCATTGCTTTTCCTCGTAGCCGAAATTAGCGGTCTCCTCTTAGCCGTTTGTATTTTTTTTCATTTGTTTTTTTTGGCTGGAGCATAACCAGTTGTTATGTTGTTAAGGGTGCGGTTTCTGAAAACCACCCGATCAAGAGTGCTCGGATGGTATATCTCCTGCTTCATATATATTCAACGAACCGACTGAGGGCCGAGATCGGTTTATCTTTTTTCTGAGTCAGTTCTAAAGGTTGACTCAAAAATAACTCCGGGATTCGTACGTCGGTCCTGCGATCTTATTTTTGAGTCAGCCCTAAGCCTCGTCTATAAATCCCTTAAATCAAGGTCATTTGACGTTTTCGTTGACTTTGGCGAGTTTCGCGATGACAGTAGTTGCGGTTTTCGACCGTGTCAAGGGTTTTTACAGCTTTTTTATACATTAGGAGGTTTTTAATGGAACTTAAGCTGATGAGATTTTTTGTTTCAGGGAGAGTTCAGGGGGTTGCCTTTAGGTACTATACAGTGAGGGAGGCCGAGAAGCTGGGTCTTCGGGGATGGGTGAAAAATCTCGCTGATGGGCGGGTTGAACTATTGGTTTTGGGACATTCAAACGAAGTTAAACAGCTCTTTAATTGGGCTCATCACGGCCCCCCATCGGCTTCGGTGGAGAAAGTTGAGATCTCCCGGGAAGATTGGATCTCACTGCCCGATGACAAAAACAAGGTGGAAAACATCCCCTCAACCTTTGAAATAAAATACTGAGATAAGAGTAAAAATGGACACCACACTTTTAAAGCCGAACAACGAGCTTCTGGTACTCAACGAGTTTCCTGCAAGAGCGAGGGCTGTTTTCTATGCCAGAATGGTCTTTGACGCGTTGGGGCTGAGCGTGTTGCTATACCCGGGTTGGAGCAGACAGCTCGGGGTGTTTCTGCCTGAAGGACTCTATGTTTATCTTTTCCTGCTGGGAACACATGTAGCATCTTATTTGATGCTGAGGCACAAATATGACCGGACGGTGATTTTCAGCTCACTTTGCCTGGATCTCCTTATTTTGCTCTATCTGGCAACTGCGACGGGAGGATTGGGCAGCCCGGTTATGCAAGGACAGCTTGTCTACACAGTGTTCTTCGCGGTCTTATACCCTTCACCTCTGGCGATACTGCCCCCTCTTTTAACGCTCCCGGCGCTGGTCAAGGTTCAACAACTCTTAGGCACACAGGTCACCTCCAGGGATTTGCTGCTGCTCTTGTGGTGTACTTTTGTAAACTCCATCATTGTCTCTTTCGTAGTATACCTTGATAGAAGACGAAGAGCCCACCTGCGGGAAGTCTTCCGTTTGCAAAAAAAGAGCCGACAGGCAGCTTTGGAAGAAGAGCGGGCTCGTATAGCTCGGGAGATGCATGACGGACTGGGCGCATTGTTATCCAGCGTCGTGATTCAAGCTGAATATTTAAAAACACTGGTCTCGAAAGAAAATCCCCTGGAAAAAGAAATCACCGAGCTTCATGATGCCGGCCGGGAGAGTATGGAAGAGTTACGCAGAACTGTATCCATGATGAGAAAGGACTTTGATCCCATGGCATCACTGGAAGATTACGCTCTCACCTGGAGTAAACGTCATCATATAAATCTTGACTGGCAAATAAAAGGGATGGAACGTCCTTTATCCCCTGATGAGAGCCTTTGCTGTTACAGAGTTATTCAGGAGTCACTAAATAATATAGTAAAGCATGCTGACGCCGAGAGGGTGGAAGTTGTCATTGTCTTTTCTCCCAATGAAATAAAACTGGTAATAGAAGATGATGGAACAGGATTCGATACAAACGACTCCAAAAAAGGCCATTACGGACTCGAAAACATGGAAAAGAGGGCTGCTCACATGGGAGGTCATCTGGAAATAGTGTCGGCGCCCGGAAAAGGCACCAGGGTAGAAATGTCTCTTCCGCTGAAAGAAGAGCCGTTATAATGCAAGCAGGTCAAGTGATACAACAAGCATGCTCACCGCGGGGCGCGGTTTTCAAACTTCACTGACGGTTGGCCGGTAGATGGCTTGTCGGCCCTGCGGAGACCAGCCATGGCCGATCCCTTATTCGCTCCTACCGGTACTATCTAAAACGAGCAGTAAAATGGGGCAGTCCCAAAAAGCCGGCGTATCCAAGTGCCGCTGTCCGAAGGACTGAAGGCACTTTGACGAGTCGCTGACGATGCTCCCCAAAGGGGAGCTTCAAACAGCGACGTCCGGCGGCTTGGGCGCTGCCCTCAAAAAATGCTCGTTCGGTCCTTCGAGTTCATCCCCGTGGGAAATCTTGTGCGCAGCGGAGACCCGCCATGGCCGATCCCCTATTCGCTTCTGTCCACTTACACCTGAAAAAATCCGCTGTTCTATAGGCCGTGGCCAAAAAGTCGCAGCAGAACCAAGTGGATAGTCCTACTTCAAAGAACCGCATTCTCCTGTTTCAAGCATCTTGACAGGGGCCGAGACAGGGGCTATCAAGTCCACTCTTGAAAATAACCGGCTAAAAGTAAGTTTTAGCTGAAATTGACAGCGTCGGCTGAAATTAAAGGCTGATTAAGCTTAGTATTAACACTCCGGATATTTTTCAGATAACTGGTATCCGCACCGAATGGTCGGCACAATAAGAAATAACGGCCATACAAGGAAAGGCAGGAATGAGTAGTTTGCATCCTAAGAAAAGAGAAGATCGAAACGATCAAAGCTTGCACGATCCAGTGCAGGGAAGACATCTTGAAGTTAAAGTTGATGATCGGGGTTTGGATCGCGCTATTCGAAAGCTACGCCGTCTCACTGCAAGCGAAGGCGTTTTGCGAGAAATGAAGAGAAGGCGACATCACGAAAAACCCAGTCAACGAAAAAAAAGAAAATCCAGAGAAGCTGCTCGTCGACGTAAACGTCGCATCAGAAGACAAGAGACCTTTTAAAGACTGTTTTCTTTCGGCTATTGAGATGAACCTGTAAAAAGCGGAGCTCTCAGGCAATGAAGCTTCATGTCACATGTGGCGACCCTTTGGGTATTGGGCCTGAGATAGTCCTCAAGGCCTTTGACTCCCTAAAAGCTCCCAAACCCCACATTTACGGTCATCTTAGTGTTCTAGAAGAGGTTGCCGATCATTACGGCATATCTCTTCCGGCAATGGAGTTGATCCAGCCGAGAGAAGAAATAGATCCTCTCCAACATCCAGGTAAAGCTCAATTTACATATCTCCAAGACGCGGTAAACGCCGTTATGAAGGACCCTTCCCAGGCGGTTCTTGTTACCGCTCCCATATGTAAAACAGCGGCTTGTAGGGGTGGTCTTTCATTTCCAGGACACACCGAGTTCTTGGCACATGAGTCCAAAACACATTCATTCGGCATGATGATGGCCGGACCGAAATTGAAGGTAATCCTGGCAACAACACATCTACCGCTTTCCCAGGTGCCCCTTGCGATAACCAAGAAAAATCTCTCCGAAAAGATCATCCTTGCTCATGAGAGCCTGCGAAAAGACTTCTCCATCACAGTGCCAAGGCTGGCCGTGGCGGGCCTTAACCCTCACGCAGGAGAAGATGGTGCTTTTGGA
>JAABSF010000092.1 GCA_011390535.1 Deltaproteobacteria bacterium
TCCGGTGAGTGATCTGGAAGAGGCTAAAGTCGGCTCTGAAAATGCGCTGATGGTTTTTGGAGAACATCCGAAGAAAAAAACCGACTATCTGCTCTACTTTTTTCAAAATGGACGGGTCGGGTTTGTTTTAACCTTCACATACCCGCGAGACAAAGCTGAATCATTGAAAAAACTCTTCGAACTCGTCCTTCGGAGCTTTAAGTTTACTTGACGGCCGGTGCCATGATCATTTGGCGTTGTTTAAAGGTTTTTTGCTGCCCGCAGCTATTTCTTTGCTGCTGCTTCGTTAAGCCAAGTTTGGATCTGCTCAGCTTTGGGAATGGAGCCTGATGCTTTAACTGTACCGTCGATGACCAGCGCCGGGGTCATCGCGATGCCGTATTGCATGATGTCTTGAATCTTTTCCACCTTGGTCACTTCAGCGTCTACACCTGTTTCCGCAACGGTTTTTTCAACAAGTTTGTGAAGCTTCTTGCACTTTGGGCATCCGGTTCCCAGGATTTCGACCTTCATTTGAACCTCCTATTAACATCTACAGTTTTATTGCCTATAATTTATTGCCTATAGCTGATGTTCAGTAATGTAAACCGCCGGCGAGCCGAAACCGCAGGCAACACCGCAGTAACCGCAGTGAACGCTGCATGCAACAGTGCAGTCAAAACCGCAGGCAATACAACCAGACAGTGAAAGTATGTGGCCATTTGGCCATGATGTCAAATGCAGTTTGGTCTCCCACCTGACAGATTTTATCTCTCCGGCGGGGGTCGAACCGGTATAAATATTCTACTGGTGTGCGATTGCCCGTGCGCCGGAAACCAAGGGAAAACAAAAATCCCAAATATAAGAAAAGGCGAAGCAATTGTGCTTCGCCTTTTATACTAATCATAATGAAAGTTCGAACAAGTAGCCGGGCTTGCTCCGTCCCAAGTCTCCGAGGGGAGAAAATTTGGAACAGGCTCTATTTAGACTCTTCGAACTCTGCGTCGATTACGTCGTCATCGCCCTTTTCTTCACCGGTCGGGCCTGGAGCAGGGCCGCCCGGTCCGCCTGGGCCACCCGGTCCGCCGGCTTGACCTTCCGCTCCTGCGGTTTTTTGGTACATTATCTCAGCGAGCTTGTGTGATGCTTTTGTAAGCTCTTCATTGGCTGCGGTGATTTTGTCGAGATCATCGGATTTCACCGCTTCCTCTGCCTTCTTGAGGGCATCTTCAAGCTGGCTCTTGTTATCATCAGGGAGCTTGTCTTTGTTTTCATCCATCATTTTCCGGATTGAGTATACGAGAGAATCCAGCTTGTTTCTTTCTTCGATGGTCTTCTTTTTCTTCTCGTCTTCTTCGGCGTGCTTTTCCGCCTCTTCTTGCATCTTATCGATCTCGCTCTCGGAGAGTCCGGAGGATGCGGTGATGGTGATGTGTTGTTTCTTGCCGGTGGCCTTATCGATTGCCGAGACATTCAAAATGCCGTTGGCATCGATATCAAAGGTAACCTCGATTTGAGGAACTCCCCGGGGTGCGGGTGGGATCCCGTCAAGGTGAAATTTCCCCAACGTTCTGTTGTCCTGCGCCATTGGTCTCTCACCTTGAAGGACGTGGACCTCAACGGATGTCTGGTTGTCGGACGCCGTAGAGAAGGTCTCTGTTTTCTTTGTCGGGATGGTCGTGTTTCTCTCAATCAGTTTGGTCATGACGTTCCCGAGGGTTTCGATGCCTAAGCTGAGAGGAGTCACGTCCAGAAGGAGAATGTCTTTCACGTCTCCTGAGAGTACGCCCGCTTGTACTGCTGCACCCAGGGCCACGACTTCGTCCGGGTTGACGCCCTTGTGCGGGTCTCTTCCGAAAAATTCTTTGACTTTCTTTTGAACGAGGGGGATTCGGGTCGAACCACCGACTAAAATCACCTCACCGATGTCCGATGCACTCTTGCCACCGTCTTTCAGAGCCATTTTGCAGGGCTCGATCGTCTTATCCACGATGTCTTCAATCATCTGCTCCAGCTTGGAACGTGTCAGCTTTGTCTGCAGATGTTTCGGACCCGAGCTGTCCGCAGTTAGGAAGGGTAGGTTGATGTCCGTCTCCTGAAGGGAGCTGAGCTCGATTTTTGCTTTCTCAGCGGCGTCTTTAAGCCGCTGAAGGACCATCTTGTCTTTTGAAACGTCAATGCCGGTGTCTTTTCGAAACTCTTCGATGAGCCATTGGATTACCCTTTCATCGATGTCATCTCCACCAAGGTGTGTGTCTCCATTAGTAGCGATGACTTCCACAACCTTGTCTCCAACGTCCAGTATAGAGATGTCAAAGGTGCCTCCTCCAAAGTCAAAAACCGCCACAAGTTTCTCTTCCCCTTTGTCCATCCCATAAGCCAATGCCGCTGCGGTCGGCTCGTTTACGATACGTTTGACTTCAAGACCGGCGATTCTACCTGCGTCCTTCGTGGCTTGCCTCTGCGAATCATTGAAATATGCAGGTGTGGTGATCACCGCTTCTTTTACCTCTTCACCAAGATACTCCTCTGCTGATTTCTTGAGCTTCTGCAGAATTTTGGCGCTGATCTCCGGGGGGGCGTAACGTTTGCCTCCGATCTCCACATGTGCATCTCCGTTGGAGGCTTTCACGACATCGTAGGGCATACGGTCTTTCTCTGCGCCCAACTCACTGTATTTCATCCCCATGAATCGTTTTATCGAAAAAACGGTTTTTTCGGGGTTTGTGATGGCCTGCCGTCTGGCAATCTGACCGACCAAAACCTCGCCTTTCTCGTCGAAGCCTACCACTGAAGGTGTGGTTCTTGCGCCTTCTTCGTTATTGATGATCTTCGGCTCTTTGCCTTCCATTATCGCAACGACCGAATTTGTCGTGCCTAAGTCAATACCAATGATTTTACCCATTTGCACTCTCCGCTTAATGATTATTTGCTGTTTCTTCCTCGATTATCAACGTCAAAGTAAGCACGCAATCGGGGATGTCAAGGGATGTAAATTAAGAGAATCTGTACATCGCTTCGATGATATTGAGTTGGTGCGGTGGGTGGGCAGGGGATTTAAGACTTAGGTTCCAATACCATCTCCAGGATGTCCTCCATTCGCCTGATGAATTTGATGTCAAGCTCTTCGCGGGCTTGTGGTGGAATGTCCTCCAGGTCTTTCTCGTTGCGCTCCGGGAGAATTACCGACTTGATCCCAGCCCGATGGGCGGCCAGCACTTTTTCTTTTATGCCGCCGACAGGCAACACCGCCCCGCGTAGAGTAATCTCTCCACTCATAGCCACATCATGCCTGACGCATCGCCCGGTAAGCATGGAGACCAAGGCAGCTAACAAGGTCACTCCTGCTGAAGGGCCATCTTTCGGAATTGCACCTGCCGGGATGTGTACGTGAATGTCATGGGTGTCCATGAACTCAGCATCTACACCCAGTAACTCGGCCTTGGATTTAACGAAGCTCAAGGCCGCCCGGGCGCTCTCTTTCATCACGTCACCGAGTTGACCCGTAAGCACCAATGTGCCTTTGCCACGCATTGATGTGGCTTCAACGAAGATAATGTCTCCACCTACAGGTGTCCACGCCAGTCCGGTTGCGACGCCTGTCTCGGATGTTCTCTCAGCCACCTCCGGCTCGAACTTCGACGGGCCGAGGATAGGTTGGAGGTCTTCGTCGGTTATGTTGTAGGATTCCTTTGCTGTTCCTTCCGCTACTTTAACAGCAATAGAACGACAAACTCTGGCTACCTCTCGTTCCAAATTTCGAACACCGGCTTCCCTGGTGTAGTTTTCCACGATTTTTTTTATTGAACTTTCGGAAAATTGCAGCCGTTCTTTAGTCAGGCCGTGATCTGCTATTTGTCTCGGGACAAGATAATTTTGGGCGATCATGGACTTCTCGTCCAGGGTGTAGCCGGGGAGCTCCAAGATCTCCATTCTGTCTTTCAGGGCCGGTGGTACAGGATCCAGCAGGTTGGCTGTTGCAATGAACATCACCTTGCTGAGATCAAAAGTGACTTCCAGATAATGATCGGAAAAGGTGTTGTTCTGCTCCGGGTCGAGCACCTCTAGAAGCGCCGCCGCCGGATCACCCCGGAAGTCATGGCCCAGCTTGTCCACTTCATCCAGCATGAACACCGGGTTGTTCGTTCCGGCTTTTCGGATCCCCTGAATAACACGGCCCGGCAGGGACCCTACATATGTCCTGCGGTGGCCTCGGATTTCAGCTTCGTCACGAACGCCACCCAGGGAAACCCGCCAAAACTCTCTTCCGAGCGCCCGGGCTATTGATTTACCCAGAGATGTTTTTCCAACACCAGGAGGACCCACAAGACAGAGAATCGGACCTTTTTTGTCTTTTTTCAGCTTCCGAACCGCCAGATATTCGACGATCCGCTTTTTGACTTTATCCAGATCATAATGATCCTCATCCAACACTCTCCTTACTTCAGGCACCTCTACCTTATCTTCAGTGGTTATGTTCCAGGGAAGCTCCGTGAGCCATTCTAAATATGTACGGGTCACGGTATACTCAGCAGAAGAGGGCTGCATCAGTTTGAGCCGGTTGAGCTGCTTTAACGCCATTTTGTTTGCTTCTTCAGGCATCTCCGCTTGCTCTATCTTCTCTCGGAAGTCGTCTAAATCGCCTCCTGTTTCGTCTATCTCTCCCAGCTCTTCTTTGATCGCCTTGAGTTGCTGCCGTAAAACATATTCTCTTTGGTTCCGGCCCATCTCCTCTTGCACTTGGCTGTTAATTTTTTCTCGGACCTTGAGCACCTCAAGCTGGCGAGACATAAAATTGAGTACTTTTCTGAGCCTTGTTTTTATGTCAAAGGTCTCCAAAATGGCCTGTTTTTCATCTATCGGTATGTCCAGATTAGATGTTATAAGGTCGGCCAACTGCCCTTGGTCGGAGACATTATCCACTAGAGCAGATGCTTCTTTTGGAAGCTCCGGCATAAGCTTAATGACTCTTTTGGCGATATCTCTTAGATTCAGCGCAAGCGCGTCCAACTCTACATCGGAGCCTGTAGGGTCTATAATCGTTTGTATCGAGGCTGTTAAATACGGCTCTCTCTCCTCGAAGGACGCCACTCGAAAACGAGTTACCCCCTGCAAGATCACTGAAAAATTGTCTTTTGCCAGTTTAATAACTTTCAGAATCCGAGCTGCACACCCCACGGTGTACATGTCGCCCTCACCCGGATCATCTACTTGGGCTTTCTTTTGAGTGAGGATTCCGATGAAAGGTTTCTCTTTTTTTACCGTCTCTTCCACAAGCTTGACGGATTTTCTCCTCCCCACGTCTATGGGAATGATCGAGCTGGGAAAGAGGACCGAATTCCTCAAAGGTAAAATCGGAATAATGTCGGGTACTTCTATAAGCATTTCCGGTTGTTTGCTGGAAGTCGCCATGTTATATTATCCTTCCTTTCCGGTTATTTTCATTCATCGCCTTTGTTTTCGCTTCAACGTGGTCGGTGCATTTGGTTTGCCCTGATATCCTCTCTAGTACTAGGATCAAGATAATCCAAAAAACCGGGGTCTTATTACCCACGCTACAGGATGAGATGCCCCGTACTGACGTATTTGTCAAGAAACTCCATGCTCGACTTGCCGCGATTATGAACCAAATCGCGCATCTTTTCGAGGAGTTACCATGTTTTAGTTCATTCTCGGGAGATGTAAGCGGCTGTCTTACAGACAAGGCGTGTTTTGTTTGGGAACATATCCCAATAACTCTGAGATCTCTTGAAAATAAAAAGAAAAACCCATCACTTATGTGTTCCTCTAAAAGAGGTCTCAAGATCTGGAGTCACCCTTGGTGTCTTTTTTCTTTTTTTCCTCGGGAATTTTCGTCTCCTCTTTTTCTGAGCTGTCTTCACTTGGAGATGGATTGCTCTTCCAATACTTCGGTTTTTCAGAGGTATCGCCGGAATCCGTCCATGACACCTCATCAATGGTGCCGCTCTCATCGTAGCGTTCCCAGTAATCCTTATAACCGTCGTGATCCCTGTCCCGTACTACACTGAAAACTACATTTTCCTTGTCGCGGTTTATTCTGTATTTTTTCCAAAGATCAATTTTTCCATCTGAGTTGGTGTCCATCTCTGTTTTTTCAAGGCTCCCGTTGGGGCGGAGATGCAAGACGATGTCAAAGTGACCATTGAAGTCTTGATCTTGCCACATTTGCTTCGGATCTTTTCCGTTGTCGTAGTAGTCGATTATCAGGTCTCTCTTGCCGTCGAAGTTCAGATCCATCTCACGGCAGGCTAAGCTCCCGTCTTTGCGAAAAACCTTCCATATGTCGATGTTTTTGTCTTTATCGCGGTCTATGTCGAAGGTCACCACCTTTCCGTCTTGGGGAATCTTGCATTTAAGCAGATCCACGTCTCCTTTGTTTACCACGGAGAGTTTGAACTTTGGACCTGTTTGTTCAGCTTTCTTATCCGTCTTTGGGGTGGTTTTTCCTTTTTTTGATTTGTTGCAACCGGTTGTGAAATTAACCGTTGCCGCCAAAGGAAGCAGCATAAACACAATCAATCCAATTCTACTTTTTATTCTTCTCATTATTCTCCCGCCGATCATCTGGTAAATCGAATGAGTGTAAAATATTGGATTTTTTTGTTCTGTGCAACTCCTTTCTCAAACAGACATTATTAGCTGTCGGAATTTCTATGGTTTGTTTCCGGCCGATGGAGGAATGGCGAAAACCGCCTCTAGTTGACAACCGCCCCTAAAAAAGGAAAAACTGCCCTCGGAGTTATTGTCTGGGGAGGAGCACGGGTTTTGTTGCTGAATCATCCCAATGCCCTCTTCGTTCATTTTCGCAAGGAGATCTTTGATGGCTGAAGAAAAGAGAGCGGATCAAAAAGACCATAAGAAAGAATACAAGACCATGTCGGGTTTACCTTTGAAGAGGATCTATGACCCGACGGATCTGGAGGGATGGAGTTACGAAAAGCAACTCAATGACGCAGGTGAGTTCCCCTTTACTAGAGGGCCGCATTCCACGATGTATCGAGGACGTCGCTGGACAATGCGTATGTTCGCAGGGTTCGGCTCTCCCGATGACACCAACCAGCGGTTCAAATTTCTCCTAAAGCAAGGGCAGACAGGTTTGTCCACGGCTTTCGACATGCCGACCTTGATGGGGTACGATCCTGATCACGAGATGAGCATGGGAGAGGTGGGAAGAGAAGGTGTTGCTGTTGCTTCGCTGGAGGACATGCGCCGGCTTTTCAACGGGATTCCTTTGGGGGAAGTGTCGACTTCCATGACCATTAACGCCCCGGCGATAGTGTTATTGGCGCTTTATGTGGCATTGGCTGATGAGACCGGAGTGAGCCGGGATGAGCTCCGCGGGACGACACAAAACGATATCCTGAAAGAGTTCATCGCTCAAAAAGAGTGGATCTGCCCTGTTCGTCCCGCCATGAGGATTATTCGGGACATGATCACTTTTTGCGCGAAAGAGATGCCTAAATGGAACACCATTTCCATCAGCGGGTATCACATCAGAGAGGCCGGAGCCACGGCGATCCAGGAGCTCGCGTTTACTCTGGCGGACGGAATCGGATATTTGCAGTTGGGGATTGATGCCGGGTTGGATGTTGATGAGTTCGCCCCCCGGTTGTCCTTCTTCTTTGACGTTCACAACGATTTCTTCGAAGAAATCGCGAAGCTGCGTGCGGCCAGAAGAATTTGGGCCCGCGTGGTAAGGGATCGCTTTGGTGCGAAAGACAAGCGCTCTTGGTTGCTGCGAACTCATTGTCAAACCGCCGGGGTGTCTTTGACCGCCCAACAGCCGCTCAACAACATTGTTAGAACTACGATACAGGCCATGGCCGGAGTGTTGGGAGGCACACAATCTCTGCATACGAATTCTTATGATGAGACATATGCTCTGCCTACGGAAAACGCTGCAACAGTAGCTTTAAGGACTCAACAAATCATTGCTCATGAGAGCGGCGTGCCCGACGTAGTGGATCCCCTGGCCGGCTCGTATTTCATGGAGACCCTCACCGATAAGATGGAAGCCGAAGCAATGGCGATCATTGATAAGATCGACGAAATGGGCGGTATAGTCAACGCCATTGAGGCGGGATATCCACAGAGAGAGATCTCTAAATCGGCATATAGATTCCAGAAAGAGGTGGAAACTAAAGAAAGGATCTTGGTCGGTGTAAACGAGTACCAAGAGGGCAGGGAGTCTCCAATCGACACGCTCAAGATAGACCCTGTGGTGGAGAAGGCTCAAATCGAGGCGATCAAGAACCTTCGCAAGACGAGAGACGCTCAAAAGGCCGACGCTGCAAAAGAGCAAATTCGAAAAGCCGCGCGAAGCGACGAGAACCTGTTCCCCACCATAATCGACGCCGTGAAAGCCTCTGTAACCCTAGGCGAGATATCGGATATCTTCCGACAAGAGTTCGGAGAGGCCAGAGACTCGGCCTATTGGTAAAAAAGGTGTCAAAGGTTAGCAATTAAGCTTTTTAATTTGTAATATAAACCTTTCGCTGAGGTGCTTTACGCGCGGAGCACCACGATCT
>JAABSF010000093.1 GCA_011390535.1 Deltaproteobacteria bacterium
GAAAAATCACTCCCTGTTCCAGACCAAAAATCGCCGTAGCCACCGGGTTCGTTCTCTTAGACGACTTTGACGATACGATCCCGAGTTCACCCCGTTGCGCAACATTTTCTCCGTCTTCTTGGTAGTGACCCACTGCGTAGATAACAATCTCGGCCTGTCCGTCTCCATTTACGTCGTTTGTTAACAAAGCGACAAGATCCACGTCCACGTCCGTGATGGACGTGCCCTCCGGGTTTGTTTGATTGCGAAGACTCGGGGCGGCGCGACGGGCGGGAACGTAGCGGCGATTGAACACTTCCCAATGTGCTACCGCCCGTTTTCCAAACCCCAAATATTTCTTCACCCATTTGCCTTGTAGACTCTTGCCACTTATTTGCACGATCATGCCCTCCAGCTCAGCCGGCGCCGTCACTATGACCTGACCTTTCGTTTTCACCGAGATCCATGAGGGAAGATTCTTTCGCTCTAACTTGAAACCTAGAGGAACGACCCACGGCATGCTGAGCCACCGGTCTTTCGACGGGTCAAAAACGATCCCTTTCAATCGAGTCGGAGCTCCAATTGGCAGGACGGTCAGAGAACGGACGGGCACTTGTTTTCCCGGAGCCGACTTTGTCTTTCCTGAATTTATTGGGGTGCTTTTTTGAAACCCTTTGTTTGAAGGGTAGACCTGGTGATCAAGGCGGCGGATACCGGATTTCTTCGCTTCCGCGCTCATCGGCAAGACGGGCAAGCATAGCCGCTCGGATGGCCGATCCTTTGCCTTTGGCGGCGGTTCTTTGGGTTGTTTCCGCTCTGTGTCGGCCGAGCTCTGCTCCGCTCCATTTTGCGGATTCAGCGAGGGCTTGACTGCAGTCGAGGAGCATCCCCAAACAAACAGATAAAACAACGGCCAAGTGACTGGGCGAAACAAGATGTAGCAGCCGTTCGCACCATGAAAGATGATATTGTAGAATCTAGCTGCTCCTGCCTTGAGCTGAGGTGTGTAACCTGGACATTTTTTTCTCATTCTTGATATCCTCTCTTTGATCGTTTGTGCCCGATTTTGAGCATTGATTCAACCAAACCAGATCCGATGCTCAAGAGAATCGCAGATGTGGAAGCCCCCGCCTCACTGACAAATCTTCCATCATCACTGTTACGGTTTCCTATTAGACAGATTACTTACGTTCCAAGTCGCAACGGCCATCTCGCTGTCTTCCCTGCTGGACAGCAAGTTGCAGGTGGATTAAATTGTTCTAACTTATTTTAACTTGTTTTAACTCCAGTTGGATTGAATTGTTTTGACTCTATCTTTGCATTAAGAAGTGTAGAGATGTTTTTTTAACCAGTATATTCGAGACAAAAGTGCACAAGAAGAACCCTTACTCAAATAGATTGGTGTGGATTTCATGTGTATACTTGATTGTTGCATCGGTTTTTCTGTGGGCTCTTGTGGGTTGTCGTTTTCGTCCACCGGAGGCTAAACCTCCGGTGAGGGTGCCGGGAGAGTTCAGCGCGTCCGGTGGTGCGGAAGTTATTGATCATTGGTGGAAGATGCTGGGAGATGAAACCCTTGATCTCTTAGTAAAACGTTCCTTGCACGGCAACCTGGACATCAAGATCATGTGGTCTCGTCTTGACGCTGCGAGAGCTCGTGCGAGGGTGGCAGGTGCGGGATTGTATCCTTCCGTAGAAGGAGAGGCGAAGGTCGGAGTGGGGTTTTCGGAGAAGTAGACTTCAGCGGCGGGTGTGGAGACGGGTGGCGCTACGCCTTCCTTTCTCTTGGGGGTCGCCGCCGGCTACGAGGTGGACCTTTGGGGGCGGGTGAGATCCACCAGAAATGCGGCGGTGCGTGATTTTAAGGCTACAAGAGAGAGTCTAAAAGCGGCTGCGATTTCTTTGAGTGGTGAGGTGGCGGTTGCGTGGTTCAGCCTTTTGGAAGCATATGGTCAGATTCGACTATTGAAAGCCCAGGAAAAGCTTAATGGCGATTTCTTGAAGTTGGTGGCCCTAAGGATGGGTTACGGTGAGACCGGGGCGGTGGATTTGCTCCAACAAAAACAGCTCATAGAATCAACTCGCAATACTTTGACACAAGCCCAAGTCACCGCCAAGCTGGGTGAGCACCGGCTGGCTCTTCTTTTAGGGCGAGGTCCTGATCAGAATGTTTTGCCGGAGGATGCCGGCGAGCGGAATCTTCCGGAGCTTCCAGATCTTCCTAAGACCGGGGTGCCGTCGGATCTTTTACAGCGTAGGCCGGATGTGCGGTCTGCTTATCAACAAGTTGAAGCGGCAAATGAACGAGTGGCCGCAGCTATTGCTGATCGATTTCCCAAGTTGAGCCTCGCTGCAAGTGTCCAGGTGTCGGATGATGGTGTAAAGAACCTCTTTAACAACTGGCTCGTGTCCCTGGCTGCGAATTTATTGGGGCCCATTTTCGATGGCGGGCGAAGAAAGGCTGAGGTTGAAAGGACAAGGGCGGTGGCCGCCGAAGCCCTTCACACCTATGGAAAGACTATACTCCAGGCGCTCTTTGAAGTAGAGGATGCGCTGGTTAAAGAGCACAATCTCAAGCAACGTTTGGAGACGTTGAGAGAACAACTGCGGCTCTCTGAGATGGTGGTACAAAGGGCGCGTGATAACTATGTTCATGGAGTGGATGGTTATCTGCGGGTTCTGGACGCCATGGATAAGCATCAAACGCTCCAGCGTAATGAGCTGACTCTACAGAAGCAGATTTTGGAAAACAGAGTAGCGCTGTGTCGTGCGTTGGCAGGGGGATGGAAAATGAGCAGGCCGCAGAAAAAGAAGGACGATGGGTAGGTCGGCGCTAATGAGCGATGGTAATGAGTCAGGTCTTAACCGAGCAGTAATGATAAATAGAGACGGCGCAATATGACAAATTTTTCTGATGAAAATACTCCTGAAAAATCCGTTTGTTCTCGAGGGACGACAGGGGAGGGCGATCCTTCCGGCGAGGGTCCGAATAAGCCGCCGTTTTTGTATTGCGCCGCTCGGGCGTTTATTCGCTTTGGGCTCCCCTTGGGGTTTATCGTCGTGGCTGTCCTTGCATCCAGGTGGTTGATAAGGACTGCTCCGGGCGCTCACCGGCGAGGACGTCCACCCAAGCGCAGCGCCCGCATGGTCGAGACCAAGAAGGTGCATCGCAAAGATCATAAAATAAGTGTCTCTGTAATGGGCGCCGTAATTCCCGCAAAGCGGGTGACGTTACATCCCCAGATTCAAGGCAAAGTGGTCTCATTGGGAAAAGCACTCATTCCGGGTGGGTTTGTAAAAAGAGGCACGGGGCTGGTGAGAATAGAAGGCAATGACTATCACCTAGCCGTGAAGCAGCAAGAGAGCCGCCTTGCCATGGCAAAGGCTCAGTTGGAACAAGAGAAGGGGCGCCGGGCCGTAGCCGCCAAGGAATATGAGCTTATGAAGAAGGATATTGAGGGCGCAGGCGGAAGCAAAGAGCTCATGTTGCGGGAGCCTCAACTGCAAGCTGCAAAAGCCGAGGTGGATAACGCAAAGGCGGCTCTCTCCAAGGCCCGGTTGGATCTTGGGAGAACTTTCATCAAGGCTCCTTTTAACGCCGTGGTTGAAACCAGGAGCGTGAACGTGGGCTCATATGCCACAGCCAACACTCCCCTGGCTACGATTCTTGGCACCGACGTTTATTGGATCGAGACAATGGTGCCCGTCGACCAACTTCGTTGGGTGCGGTTTCCCGAAAAGGGGAAAGGCCAAAAAGTCAGGATACCCGGCTCAGATGTGATTGTTCGTGATCCGGCCGCGTGGGGACCCGGGCAGCATCGTAAAGGAAACGTTCTGCGGCTCCTTCCCGGGCTGGAAGAGAAGGGTCGGATGGCCAGGGTTTTGGTGGAGGTTAAAGACCCCCTGGCCCTCCAAGAAGAGAACGAAGGGAGCCCTAGGCTTTTAATGGGTTCTTATGTTTCGGTGGAGATTGACGGTGGTCTTTTGAAATCCGTAATAGCTCTGGAGCGAGACTATTTGCGCAATAACAACACCGTCTGGGTTAAGGATGAAGAGTCCAGGCTTGATATCCGAAATGTTTCCATGCCGTTTAGGGGGCGTGATTGGGTTTATATTTCGGACGGCCTGAAGGACGGTGAGACCGTGGTCCTGACAACACTTTCCGGGCCGGTACACGGGATGCCTCTCCGGGAACAGAAAAAGAAGAAGAAGAAGAGCGGTGCGCCTGAGAAAACAAATATGGAAGGTGCTGAGGCGGCCCAAGTCGGGAGAGGTGATGACGGCACAGGGAGAAAAGACGCAGGGAGAAAAGACACAGGGAGAGATGGCGCAGGGACTGAAGGGGGGATGAATGCCGGGCGGTGAAAAGGAAAAGAACTCTAAGCAAGGTTCAGCCTCGGCGGGTAAGCGGGACAAGGGTCTCATCGCTTGGATGGTTAATAATCGGGTCACCTCGAATCTCATGATGATAGTTTTTCTTCTGGGTGGGCTTTACATGGTCACTCAGATAAAGCAGGAGGTTTTTCCTGAGTTTGAGTTCGATGGTGTCCAAATAGTGGTCGTATATCCAGGCTCCAGCCCCGAGGAGGTTGAAAAAGGAATTATCATAGCCGTCGAGTCCGCCATCATGGGGATTGAAGGCGTAAAGGAGATTCGGTCCAGCGCGGCTGAAGGTATGGGGTGGGTGGTTGTCTGGTTCTATTCCGATGCTGATCGGCAGAAGGTATATCAGGATATAAAGCAGGCGGTTGATCGAATCACCACATTTCCGCAATCTATCGAACGTCCCGAGGTGTCGCTGTTGGGCCGGCAGCGGCCTGTCTTGGAGGTTCAGTTATACGGGGATGTCTCGGAGTTGGTCTTGAGGGAGATGGCCGAGAGGGCGAGAGATCGGCTGCTTCAGCATGAAGAGATCTCTCAGGTGGATCTCCAAGGTGCACGGGAGCAGCGTGTTTTGGTGGAGGTCTCTCAAGAAGCGCTGAGACGTTATGGGCTGTCTCTTCAGATGATCGCCGGTATTTTAGGGAGCGCCTCGGTAGAGGTGCCTGGAGGCAAACTGGAGACGCCGTCGGGGCAGGTTTTATTGCGAGTGAAGGATCGGAGAGATTGGGCCCGGCAATATGCGAAAATTCCAGTGATAACGACTCCCGAAGGCACGGTCATTCGCATGAAGGACATTGCCACGGTAGAAGAGGGGTTTGAAGACACAAACAAGTATGCAACCTTTAACGGCAAGAGAAGTATCGGGTTGACGGTTTATCGGGTTGGGGAACAGACCCCTCTGAATGTGGCGAAGTCGGCCCGGGAGGTGATGAGAGAGCTGGAAAAGGATCTTCCGCCGGGAATAGAGTGGAACATCTCCCGAGACCGATCTCGTATTTACGAACAGCGGCTGCACCTTCTTTTGAAAAATGCTTTTTACGGGTTGATATTGGTGCTGGTCTGTCTGGGGCTCTTTTTGGAGATACGGTTGGCTTTCTGGGTGACCATGGGTATTCCGATTTCCTTTCTTGGTTCGTTCTTGTTTCTTCCGACCATGGATATTTCCATAAACATTATATCTATGTTTGCGTTTATTGTGGCGCTAGGCATAGTTGTTGATGATGCAATTGTAGCGGGCGAAAATATCTATGAATACCGCATGAAGGGTATGAGCTTTGTTCAAGCCGCCATACAAGGCACGAAAGATGTAGCCATCCCAATAGGGTTTGCAATATTAACTAATGTGGTGGCCTTTTTGCCCTTGGCCTTTATGGAAGGGGTGATGGGCAAGATATGGAAGGTTATACCTATTGTGGTGATAACCGTGTTTTTGATCTCTTGGGTTGAAGCCTTGTTTATCCTTCCTTCTCATCTGGCTCACGCACGAGATACCAACAGCAATACGAAGAAGGGTTTGTTCAGAAGATTCCAGTTAAGCATAGCTGGTCTCCTGCAGGGGTTTATAGGAAAGATATATAAGCCTTTCTTAGCTTTGGCGTTACGATATCGTTTTTTGACTCTGTCAATAGGGGCGTCCCTTTTGTTCATCGCCATCGGATATGTTCGGAGCGGGAGGGTCGGTATCATTCTTATGCCCAGGGTTGAAGCTGATGTTGCTGTTGCCACCGCGGTGCTTCCTTATGGGAGCCCTGTAAGCGCCTTGGAAGAGGTGCGCGAACAGTTGGAGGTCGCTATAGAGAAAATAAAGAAGCGCCACGGAGGAAACAAACTAGTTGAGGGCGTTTTTTCAGTTGTAGATGAGAACCAAGTGGAAGTTCTGGCTTATCTGCGGGAACCGCATATTCGTCCTCTGCCTACAGGTAAAGTCACCGAACTTTGGCGAAAGGAAGTGGGCAAAATATCGGGGCTTCAGTATTTGCGTTTTGAGTCCGACCGGGGAGGTCCGGGCTCGGGGGCTGCGCTGACCGTGGAGTTGAGCCACCGGGATATTGAAGTCTTGGACAAGGCCAGCTCGGCGTTGGCCGAGAGGTTGGGTGACTTCAGCCAGGTCACCGATATAGACGCCGGTTATACTCCAGGGAAGAGGCAGCTGAATTTTCGTCTGACAGAGGAAGGCCGTAGCTTGGGGTTGTCATCCCGGGAGATTGGAAGGCAAGTAAGAGATGCCTTTTATGGAGCGGAGGCGAAGCGCCAGCAGAGGATGAGAAACGAAGTTCGGGTTTTGGTGCGGCTCCCCGAAAAACAGCGGACGAGCGAGTATTTCGTTGAGAATTTGCTTATACGCACACCCGACGGAACATATGTTCCTTTGCGGCAGGTAGCGGTTTTGGATCGTGGCAGGGCTTATACGAAGATTGATCGACGGGACGGAAGAAGAATCGTGCGTGTTACGGCGAATGTTGTGCCGATAGGAAAGACAAGCACCGTCATTTCCGATCTGAACAAAACCGTACTTCCCGACCTGGTGAAAGACTATCCCGGCCTTGCATACGATTTTCGAGGCAGAAGAGAGTACATGAAGGAGAGCTTCGGAAGTCTGGGGAAATGGTTTATCATAGCATTGTTGGTTATATTCATTCTTCTCGCCATACCCTTCCGTTCATACTCACAACCGATGGTGGTCATGATGGCTATCCCCTTTGGAATTGTAGGCGCAGTTGGGGGGCATTTGTTGATGGGCTATAACCTTAGCGTCATGAGCATGATGGGCATCGTCGCCTTAGCCGGGGTGGTGGTGAATGATTCTCTTGTGTTTATTGATTATGCGAACCGGCTCGTTGCAAAGGGTGAGACCTCCCGGGTTGCTGTCCTTCATGCAGGCACCCGCCGTTTCCGCCCGATTTTATTGACAACACTCACAACCTTCGGCGGCTTGACGCCGATGATGTTGGAGACCTCCCGGCAGGCCCGTTTCATGATCCCCATGGCTATCTCCCTTGGGTTCGGCATACTCTTTGCGACGGTGATAACTTTGGTCCTCGTCCCATGTCTTTATTTGATGGTTCAGGATGTGAGAGGTTGGATCGCCGCTGCAGTGCGACGTGTGATGGGGGAGAGGAGTGAGCGGGAGAAAGTCGGTGATGAAGACGAGAACCATCTTTGAATTTCATTGCGCCGAAAGCTTTCATAAACCGCCTGGGTTCAGACGCCATATTTTTGGCGGCGGGAATAGAAAAAAGTCAGCTTTGGTTCAGCCGCTCTTTGATGGTGTTCACCACTCCTTCACTGGAGGTCGCGGTCACATTCAAGAGCAAGCCTTTCTTTTTGTAGTAATCTACCAGCGGCGCGGTCTTCTCTTCATAAGTGTCCAGGCGCTTGCTTATGGCCTCTTCGGTTTCGTCATCCCGCTGAATCACCGGGCTCCCACATATATCGCAGATGCCTTCTTTTTTAGGAGGTTTGCTTTTTATGTTGTAAATTGCCTGGCACTCAGGGTTTGAGCATGTGCGTCGTGTCGTGAGCCTGTTCAGTAGTTCTTCTCTGGGGACATTCAGGTTCACCGCCATGTCCAGCTTATGGCCCACCTTGGGCAAAAGCTCATCAAGCGCTTCGGCTTGAGGAATCGTGCGAGGAAAGCCGTCCAGCAGAAAACCCTTTTCACAGTCCGGTTTCGCTAAACGCTCTTCCATGATGCCCATGATGAGATCGTCGGGGACGAGATCTCCGGCTTTCATGAAAGCTTCAGCTTTTTTGCCCAGCTCGGTGGAGTCACGAACCGCGCCGCGCAAAATATCGCCGGTGGAAATCTGCACCGACCCGTCGATTTGGTGAAGTATTTTGGCTACGGTACCTTTGCCGGCGCCCGGCGCTCCCAAAAGTATCAGTTTCATCTCGAACCTCCATTTTTCATTTTCCATTGTCCATAAGTTGGCATTATCCGATCAACAATCGTTGCGTAGTTTGCAGCGAATCGAAAAGGAAATCAATGGTCTTCCAGAAAAGGGTTCATATCGGTTTGAACTGCACTGCCGACGGGGCCCGGAAGTGGTTTGTAGGTCCGTGCGGGGCCGGGCCGACGCCGATGAGGAGGAGGTCTGCAGTTAAGTCGCGGCTCCTGTGGTAGGGGATTTGACCGTAGGGGGTGGGAGATGGTGATGATTTTGTGTGCAT
>JAABSF010000094.1 GCA_011390535.1 Deltaproteobacteria bacterium
GAGCCCGACCGCAAAAAAAGCGGCCAACTGAACGACGATGACGCCTGGAAGTGATTTTAAGAAATTATCATAGTAAGGTTGAATCAGGGCTCCCTCCCAGCGCAGGAGAAATGCTCCGAAATATGCGATGGGGATGATTATAAGGTCATTTAATACTTCAAAAACTCGACCTCGCCCAAAAAGCCCAACCAGGGTAGGGAGGAGAGTTCTTTTTTCTGTTTCAGGTTCGGAGGGTTCATCTACCGCATCTACCGGCTTTTCAAGCTCATTTTCTTCCTTGGCCGGCTCATAGACTCTCACCCTGCCCAGGAATACACCCAGGAAAACAATTGTTAGGCTGAACCCTGCGAGAAGAAGCAAGGCGATATGCCAGCGAAGCTCCCTTACAAGCAGTGCCATCAGCCCGGCGCCTATGGCCAGTGCCCAGATGGTCAGAACGGCTTTTCGCTCGGAGAGCCCCAGCGCTACCAGTCTGTGTGAGGTATGGTCCTTTCCTCCTTGTGTAACCGGACGGCGACGGAGTTTGCGGCTTATAGCCACGAGAGTAGTGTCCATTATGGGAATGAGCAATAAAAGAACGGGTATAGCTACTACGCCCAAGGCTTTTCTGGTCCCTCTGCCCTTGTCCATGAGGGTTACTCCACCTAGAAAGAAGCCAAGAAAGAGGCTCCCGCTGTCGCCCATAAATATGGACGCCGGGTGGAAATTGAAAACCAGAAAACCTGCTGTCGCCCCACAAAGAGCGGCTGCCAGGCAGGCTACCCCTGTCCGGCCGGTTTGATTCAACATTACGATAAGGAAAACACATGCGATTAAGGTGACCCCGCCGGCGAGGCCGTCCATGTTGTCCAACAGGTTCATTGCGTTAGAGATTCCCACTAACCAAAAAATCGTCAGTGAGGTATCTATGACGCCGTTTCCCGTCCATTCTAATCTGAGCTTGAATGTCGTCAAAGCCGCGGCGATTATTATTTGCCCTATGAGTTTTGTGTGCGGTTTGAGACTGATGAGATCATCCGCAAGACCTAGTAAAAAAACAGCGGAAGCGCAACCAACCAGAATAGCGTCACCACGAACCCAGTGTGGTCGGTAGACGAGATAACCTGCCAGGAAGGCAAAATAAATCGCGACTCCACCATGCAAAGCCGTGGGGGTTTTGTGCCACCGATCCGCGCGTACATGGGCCACCCAATCAAAGCGCCTTCCAAGGGAACGCATGAGAAGGGTGAGTACCAAAGACACTGCCATGGCTACACCGAAAGAGAGCAGCCAGGGGATCTTTTCAAATGTCAGCATTTATAAACCATGATCCGGCTCTCCCGCCGATGTCTTTGTTTATCGTCTATGATTCGGCTCTCCCGCCGGATGATCAGGAAAGCTGATTTCTCACATTATTGATTACATCGCTCAAGATCACTTTAAGAGTTCTTTTTGGCGACCAGTGGATAAGGTCATGTATTTTTTCAATAGAGGGGATTCTGCGCTGCATGTCTTCAAACCCCTCTTCGTAAGCTTCATCGTATGGGATGTGTTTTATTGGGGAATTGCTGTTGCAAGTGTCCTTGATTTTTTCTGCCAGAGTGTTCATGGAGACTTCTTCGGTGGATCCGATGTTGAACACTCCGCCGTATGCTGTTTCGTTTGTCAAAAGAGCTTCCAGGCCCGCAACCGTGTCGGCGACATGGCAAAAACACCTCGTTTGTTCGCCGTCGCCGTATACGGTAATAGGAGAGTTAGTTAGAGCTTGTTTAACAAAAGTGGGTATGACCATCCCATAGCGTCCGGTCTGTCTGGGGCCCACTGTGTTAAAAAGGCGGGCTACCACCGTGGGCAACCCTCTCTCTTTTTGATAGGCCAGGGCTAAGAATTCGTCGATAGCCTTTGAGCAGGCGTAAGACCACCTGCTCTTTACCGTGGCTCCTAAAACAAGATTTCCATCTTCTGTAAACGGAAACTTGGTGCTTTGGCCGTACACCTCAGACGACGACGCGACCAATACCGGTCGCTTTTTCTTTGAGGCCATCTTCAGCACCGTCTCTGTCCCTGAGACATTGGTCTCGATTGTATGAACAGGGCTTTCCACGATCAATCGGACTCCCACGGCTGCGGCCAAATGAAAAACTGCGTCGGCTTCATCAATCAGTTCAGCCATAAGTGGGCTGTTCATTACATTGTCGATGACATAAGAGAAAGCGGAGTTTTCTTTTAGATGTTTTATGTTACGTATGCTTCCGGTTGAGAGGTCGTCGATGACCAAAACTCTGTGGCCTTTTTTTAAGAGCCGATCGGCTAAATGGGAGCCTATAAAACCGGCGCCTCCGGTGATGAGAAATCGCATAAAAACAGAACCCTTTTTGTCATTCGAAGCAATTTAGTCCTTAATGAAAACCATCGTGAAGATAATCTCAATGAAAAATTTTGTCGAGCTTCCATACCAATTGTCCTTGTCTTAATTTCATTGTCTTCATCCCCTGCCCCGCCGTTATCCAAGGAAGCTCAGTTGTTTTTGATAGATGTCATCAACCACTGGATGCTGGAAGAGATCCCGTCCAGAGGGGCGATGATGTCTACAACACCCTCTTGTATGGCCTGGCGGGGCATTCCATAAACAACCGCCGTGGAACGATCTTCAGCTATAATCTTACCGCCGTTTTCGCGAATGGCTCGTGCTCCGAGACAACCGTCATCGCCCATGCCTGTAAGAATTACCCCGATTACATTAGAGCTGAAAACACTCCGCGCCGAGAGAAAAAGTGTATCAATGGAGGGAATATATCGATCTGATTTTTCAGGCATATGCAGGCGAACTATTGGACGACCACGGGAACGGGCTATAGTCATGTGGAAACCTCCCGGTGCAATCAAGGCGCTCCCCGGATTGAGTGGTGAGCCGTCTGCGGCTTCACGGACATTGATTTCCAGTTTACGGGAGAGTCTGGCTGCAAATTCGGTTGTGAACCGGGGTGGCATATGTTGAATTATCACAATAGGCCACGAACAGTCCGGGAGGAGTGATCCGAGCACTTTTCTCAACGCTCTCGGGCCACCGGTGGAGGCACCTATAAGCAATACGCCTTCTTTGTTTTTGGGTGAAACCGATTGAGGTGGAACCCTTTGAGCCGAACCGGAATAAGAGGGAACTCTATGAGGTGAACCTGATTGAGGGGTATCATCGAAATGAGACAAACGAGTTGTTTCGGCTTGGGGAATCTGCTTGGGTGTGGTCGACTTTTCAGGTTCTTTCTTGGGGAGAGGAGAGAGCGTGATTGAGTGAGTATCTGTTTCCGCAACGGGTAGTCCGGCGATGGAGTGAAACCCGGTGACTTGGTCGGGTTGTGCGTCCGAGAGATATAGATCCATTCGAGCGGATGCAGCCTCGTGTATTTTCCCAACCAGCTCGTCTCTAATCTTCAAGAGTGATTTTGATGCTTTTTGTGATGGTTTGGCCACAAAGTCTAAGGCCCCTAGATCGAGTGCTCTTAACACATCTTCGCGACCGGCGTGGGAAGAAACTACTATGACGGGTGTAGGACGCCTGTATGTAAGGATGCGCAGAAATGCGAACCCGTCCATACGGGGCATCTCCAAATCCAGGGTGATTACATTTGGTTGAAGATTCTCCACCAGCCTCAGTGCTTCGTCTCCATCAACCGCGATTCCGACCACCTCGATATCTTTGCTTGTCTCCAGCATAGATTTTATTGTTCGTCGGCTGTAGGCGGAGTCATCAACAATGAGAACACGAATCATCGGCCGTTTTTCCTTTTGTCGTTTAAGTGTTCAGGTTGTTTCGGCACTTTGGGTTTTTCCGGTTCTTCTTGGTTTTCCGGTTTGGATCTTGTGTTTGTTTTCACCGTTGGGTTGTTCGATTTAGTAAAGGGTTTCTCTTTGTTGGAAACTTTGCCTAAACTGTCTGTATTTTTACCGGACACCGTCTTTTTGAAATTGCCGGTGATTGGTGCATCTTTTTTGTTCTGTGTGTTTGCCGTGATCAGTGGCTTTCTGTATGCAAGATCATTAGATAGCCTTATGCACTGGAATGCCGTGGATGTATTTAACAGGTTTTCAGAGTGACCCAAAAGCAAGTAGCCTCCGGGTTTCAGTTTTTGATAGAAAAGCTCGGCCACCTTGCGCCTGATTTTTTCAGGGAAATAGATAAAAACATTACGGCACATGATCACATCCAAGTTTCTTAACGGAGATAATAATGCTTTATCAAGAAGATTTGAGCGATTGTAAGAGACCATATTTTTGATATCTTTCTTAATCTCATAGACGTGTTTTCTCTTCTTGAAATATGTTCTCTTAATGTAAGCCTCTTGTTTTTTGTCCGATAGGCGGAAAGATGATGCGCTATAAAGTCCACGCCTTGCCTTGTTTATGGCTCTTTGACTGATGTCACTTCCAAATATCCGGACATCCCAATCATCGAAGAGCCCACATTCTTTTACTAGTATCGCAAGAGTTAACGGTTCCTCCCCGGTTGAACACCCCGCACTCCAGATGCTGAGTTGATCCTTGGGTTTCCCGCGGCTTTTGATATCCGGTAAGATCTCCAAGGAGAGTGCTTCGAGTTGGTAGTTCTCTCTGTAAAAATATGTTTCATTGTTTACAATAAGGTCTGTTATTTTAGTGATCTCATCCAGCCGGTTTTTGTTGAAGCGGAGGTACTGATAGTAATCTTCGAAGCTTTCCATTTGAAGCTCTTGAAGACGAGGCTGAAGCTTTCTCCATATGCGGTTTAAATTTTCATCACCGAGATAAAAACCGCAGAATTCTACTATGAGGTCACGTATCAGATGAAATTGCTCAATTGATATAGGAGAATGTTTTTCAGTCGATTCATTTCTCGAAGCCATGGAGGAGGTTTCACGAAAAGCACATGTTTCTGCTATCGTTTTCTTGTCTGTTGTGTTCCGGGCATATTCTTGAGCTTTGTATTCACTTGTCTCCTGTTCGTCGGAGTTTTGGGCACTCCTTAAGGGGGGGGTTTTTGTGTCGGTTTTCATGCGATTTGTGATCATACGCCAAAGTAAAGGATCCAAGCTTTCTCTTTTTTCACTAACTGCCATGATGGTTGCTGAGCGATGACGAGAACCGATGATCCCCAAGGTGCGAGCACCTTCTTGTTTTAAGCAGAAGTCGGTGTTCTTTTTTGTCATCTCATTGATAATGGGAGCTATGCAACTTTCGTCGCCGAGTTTTGCCAACACCTTTAGAGCTGAGAGAGCCAGCTCTTCGTCAGGGCTTCGAATGTCCTTGAGTGCCGCTTTTTGCATAGCTTCGATATCCCCTTTTCCTGCCCCGGGAAGGCGGGCTATAAACTCATAGAGGGAGATTCTGTTTTTCGGGTTTTCCTTTCGTGTCAAGTTACCAAGCTCGGGGATTATGACTTGAGCCATGTAGCACAGAGCGTCCATTGCGCCCGCCCCTGTCTCATTGTCCAAAGTTGCCGCGAGTAATGGTTTTATTAGAGATTTGTCCCGACGCCACGAGAGGACTGTGGCAGCTCCACGCCGGATTTCAGGATTTCGATTTTTCAGCTCCCTTACCAGGAGAGATGCTTCTTTACGCTTCATGTTACATATCAAACGCATCATTTTAGCGCGGCCTTGGCCGTCCAGTAAGTTATGAGCTGTCTTGCAGGCTATGAGCGCAGCACGCCTGATACCCGAGATTGGGTTTTTGAGGGCGGCAACCAATGGCTCAACAAAACTCGGATCTCCTGTCAGGCCCATGACACGAATAACTGATGGTTGGGCTGCTGATTCCAGGGAAGTAAGCTTGAGGACCGGCTCGGGATTAACCCGTTTGCCGATTTTCCAGAGAGAATCCAGTCCGGCTACCGTCACCAACAAACCGCCTCTGCCCAAATGCTTTTCGAGCGCTCTTTTTGCCTCCCTTTTTCCTGTTTTTCCCAGGGCTTCCGCTGCGGCCATTTGCACATTTTCATCTTGGTCATAAAGGCTGTTAATGAGCACTTCTAAAGAAGTCGTTTGTATGGAACCAGCTTCGAAAATTGTACCCAGGGTGTCTATGAACAGCTTGCGGACCGGGCTTTTGTCGGCCACTTTGGAGCAGAGCTGGTCAACGCTTTTTTCTCCAAGGGCGGCGAGGGCTTCCAGCGCAGAGTTGCGCGGAGCGGGGTCAGCGTCTTCTTCTACAATATTTACAAGCTTTTTTACGGCGTCTTTTGCTTTCGGCCATTGGCAAAAGATGGACATAGCCCTTTTTCTAACCCGCCAGCTGGAGTCATGGAGTGCTCTGGAGAGGAGCTTTATAGATTCAGGGTTTTTGAGATCAATGGATTCAAGATCTCTGATTTTGCGCTCTTCATCTTGATCGAAAAAGGTGAATGGAGGCTTCTCTTTCATGGTTTCGCTTTTTCACCTTGTTTGTCTCCGGTCTTTTGTTTGCCGGTTTTGAGAAATTCCAGCGCCTCCAGTAAAAGCTTCTCGGCGTGAGCACGATCCATGGGAACCAGTCGCCGAAAAAAACTCTGTCCGTCGGATAAATCTTCCATTTCTTGCTGTGTAAAATCTTTGAATCCGGTTTTTAATAATTCGGGGTTATAGACAGCCATGTCCGACGCCAAGATCCTGGCCAGACGTTTTAATCTGGTTTTGTCGAACTCTACGGTGGAGCCGGAAGGGTTGATTCTAAGATCACCGGCTCTACGAATCTTTTCGGGATCCGCCCCTGGTTTGGTTGTGCAGGGGTGAGCTCGTCCGAAAAGCGCAGCTATCTTATCCGGAAGCTTGTCGTGGATATGGTGTTGTTCAATGTAATCGTGTGCGCCATATAGAGATTTGGGGCTTCTTTTATAACGGGTTTTTCTATACACTGAAGCGATTAACACCACTTTTGTGTCTAGATCGCTGGTTTTTATGCCGTTACATAACTCATAAGAAGGCTTTCCCGGAAGTCCGGCGTCCACCAAAAGCAATTCAAATGGATGACTTCTTAGTAAAACCCACGCCTGGTCGCCGTCTGTAGCTGTCTCAACCCTGTAACCCAGTGAGCCCATCATTGTTTTCAGCTCTCGGCCTACATCTCCCGGTTCGTAGGCGATCAGGACGCTGTATTCTCTTGATTTAGCAGGACTCTTGGCTTTTTCCATCATTTTAAATTTTCACCATCCATGGCTTGTAGCTTCAGCTTTTCTTTAGATGTGAGCATGATGTTGAGATCAAGAACAAGAATCAAACGTCCACCGTAACGACACATGGCGGCCACTGGTTGGGCTTCATGACCTTTGATCATTCTTGGAGCGGGACGCAGCTCTTCTCTGGGGATGGTCAATACATCGGTGACTGCATCTACGGCGAGGCCGATTATTCGACTCTCCAAGCTGACGATGATGTATTTCATTGCCGGGGTGTTTTCAGCCTGGAGCCCGAAACGTTTGCGAAGATCAACCATCGGGACAATGGCGTTTCGTATCTCCACAACGCCCTCCATGAAAACAGGCGCCTGCGGTACAGGCGTTATTGGTAGGGGATTTACGATTTCTCTTATCGACATGATATCCAGCCCGCATTCATGAGGACCCACTCGAAAAGCTGCTATTTTGATAGTATTATTATCAAGACTCATGTTTTCTCCAGTTCAGCGGCGGAGCCGAAATTGAGCACCTCGGTAACTCGAACCAAAATGAGAATGCGTTCTCCTCTGCGACCTATTCCCTCTACAAAACCCTCCTCTTGTGTACTCCTGACATGTGGAGAGGATTCGATGTCGGTTCTGGAGAGATCTTCAACTGATGTAATCGCATCTACTGTCAGCCCAAAACGCTCATCTCTTCTCTCAACGATCAGTATGCGGGTTTTTTCTGTTATCTTCGTTTGTCCTAAACCCATCCTGTGCTTAAGATCCAAGATAGGCAGCACCTCGCCTCGTATGGATATCACGCCCAACACAAAAGGTTTTGTGCGAGGTACGAAGGTGGGAGGCTGAAACCTAAGGATCTCTTTTACTTCCAAGATGTCCAGCGCGTATTCTTCAACACCCAGCTTGAACGCAAGAATTTTTTTGTTTTCATCTTCACTCTGTACCCTATAAGCGTCAAGATAAGTGTCTGTGGTGGCAAAGGGCAGCGTTCCCGTCTCGCCGGCCTCAAAAATGTCTTCCCAGGCCTCTTCCTTTGTCGCAGGTGAACCAATCTCTTTTTCAAAAGGCTCTACGCGCTGTTTATCGAAGCTATCGGTCATTGGTTGCTCGTTTTTTGTTGTTGCATGGATGTTCTGTCGGTCGTGGTAATTAATGTGTCGTTTACAAGAGACGCTATGTCCAATACCAATATAACGCGCTGTGTCCCCAGCTCGGTTGCTCCTGCTATGCCCGGAATCGAGGAGAGCGCTTTTCCAAGAGATTTTATTACTATGTCTTGTTGATTCTTGAGCTCATTTACCACCAGCCCTACTCTGTGTTGCGCCATTCCCACTACGATGACAAAAACTCGATCTGAGTTTTCT
>JAABSF010000009.1 GCA_011390535.1 Deltaproteobacteria bacterium
CATGCCCTTTATTTTCCTTTTCCTGATGGGGTATTGGTACGTCGGGATTGCTTCTTTTGTGCATGCCAGAGCACAAGTCAGAAACAGTAAATAAGCTTTGTTAAAAAACAAGACATCTGGAACGAAAAAGAACCCGTTCTTTTTCAATTTTAGAGAATCACTGCCGTCTGGTCTCTTGTAAGCCGAAAAAACACCCCCTAAATTCACTGACAATAAAGAAAAAAAGTTGGGGTTTTATATACACCAAAACTAAAGGGTGGCTCCCGGTGTTTTGAAGTTACCGCAGGAGTGTGGAATGGATTGAATGTCTTTCGTAACAGAAGTTCTATTTGAACGGAAGATCTTCTAATGATTTACTGCTAACTTGCAGGGGGTGGTGGGGCGGCGAGATCTCCAGAACTGGAGGGTTTGGGAAGAACTCGTCTTCTTACTGCGGAGACTTTCATATAACGGCACAAAACAGCAACCATTCCTTCAATGGAGAGAGTTTTTATGTCGTCATCTCTACGAGCATATTTGGGTTCCCCTGACTTGAGCTTAGTCGCTATTATTTCGTTGAGAGTTGAAGGATGGGAGCTGCCGTCACGGCGGTCGGTAAACGTCACATTATCTTCTGCAATACCTACTCCGGCACCCAAATCTCTAACAAAGCGGACCCTTGTATCCAAAGGAACATTGTCTCGATTGTAATGTCCTCGGATTTCCACTGAGAGAGTTCCTTCTTCTGAGATCCCAAGGGTTAAAACGAATGTTTGCCACCCTTCAGAGACAATGTCGTCCTTTTCGAGAGATGGAAAAATAAAATTTAACCGCCCGATAGGAATTTCATTTTCAAAACGCATTAGAAAAGTCAGCTCTTGAGATGTTAGTGCATAACGCATCTGGCATTTGCTTACCTGACATTGGTTCAGCGCTCTAATATTTTCCTGCCATAATTCCATAGTAGGGAGGTTTTTTCGTCGCTCCGGACCTGAATATCCCGATGTTCTGACTTGCTCGTTGCTCATTGGTACTCCGTTTTTTTTTATGAACTTTTTTGTTGCCATTATGTTTGTCCGGAAAATAGTGTCAAGAGACGAAATGGCTTGATAATATACAAAGCGAGCTAAAAATCTGTTACAAGAAAAGATCTAGGCGGTTTCAACCTTTTTAGGTGAGCGCTGTGATTGTGTTTATTTGAACCGGTTATTTTTGAGTTTTACGCAGGAATTTTTGTCTTGTCGTTTAAAGGACTAAGAAGAGAATACTCAACAGGAAAGAATATTAGTGGTCGCATAATGTTGGTGGTCACATGTTTTTTCTTGGCCGCAGGTGTTGCAGCTTACAGAGAGGCGCTGGAGCCGGTCTCGGTTCGTTCTCAGGCTGCGATGAGACAATACGTAGAGGGAAAACACCGTCGATATCGCCTTACGGCGTTTGTGCTTCAGGTAGTTAAAGATAACTATGTAGATCCAACTCGATTGAAACCCAAAGAAATGCTTAAAGCAGCGCTGGAAGAGCTGCAAAAGCAGGTTGCGGAGGTCATGGTTATATGGCCGGAGGAAAAGAGAGAGGTTGAGTTGAAGGTTGATATATACCGTCGCAGCTTTGATCTCTCCGGGGTGGATTCGATTTCCACTTTGTATACCGCGCTAAAAGAAATACTTTCTTTTATAGAAAAATATGCCGGCAAAGAACAAAAAGCAGAAGAGATAGAATACGATGCAATTAATGGCATGCTGCATACTCTAGATCCTCACTCTCTGCTGATGGATCCCGAGGTTTACAAGAACCTCAAGATGGGAACACGAGGTTCTTTTGGAGGGCTCGGTATAGTTATTTCAATAAGAGAAAGGCTTTTACAGGTGGTTTCTCCTATAGATGATTCGCCGGCATATAAGGCAGGGATTAAAGCAGGTGATGTAATAGTCAAGATCGAGGGGGAGACAACCATTAACATGACCTTGAATGAAGCGGTCAACAAGTTAAGGGGAGATCCTGGGACAAAGGTAGAAATTTGGGTTAAGCGGAAAGGTTGGGCGGAGGCGCGAAAATTTGTCATTAAGAGAGCCGTTATCCATATCAAGAGCGTAGAATCCATGATGTTGAAGAACGGCATTGGGTTTCTCCGGATAAAGCAATTCAGCCGAAAAACCGACCAAGAGGTAGCGGAGCACCTAAAAAAAATGAAAAAAAAGGGCGCGAAAGGGATTGTTTTAGGGTTGTACAATAATCCTGGAGGGCTCTTAGGGCAGGCCATCCGGGTGGCAGACCTTTTTATCGACAAAGGGAGCATCGTAACTACGGTTGGATATGCCGGCAAGAAGCGCGAGACCATGAAGGCAACCAAAGAAAACACGGTTTGGAGAAAACCTGTGATAGTCCTTGTAAACAGTGGATCCGCCAGTGCTTCCGAGATATTGGCCGGAGCATTGAAAGAGAGAGGGCGGGCGATTGTTTTAGGGGAGACGACGTTTGGAAAAGGTTCGGTTCAAGTGCTCTTTGATAATGATGACGGATCAGCTCTAAAAATTACCACTCGGCAATACCTGACACCGGGAGATAACTCAATTCAGTCGGTGGGTATTGTGCCTGATGTACGGTTTGTTCCTGTTACAATTAGAAAAGATAATTTAAAGCTTTTTGCTACATCTAAAAAAAGACGGGAACATGATCTTGAAAAACACTTGAATCCAAGCTGGGAGAAAAGCAGCAAACCGTCAGCGATGGCGGAGATCAAGTATCTGGCCCATGATGAAAAAGCGCGCAGAGAATTCAATGGTTCAGTTTCAGGCAATGCTGCTGATATTGAGGTTATAAAAATAGCAGCCGGGTTGCTTTCACAAAACCCAACCACGAGGAGAAAAGAGCTTCTGCAAAACGCTAAAACACGCATCTCAGAAATAAGAGAAGCTCAACAAAAGAGAATCGCTCAAGCCTTGAAAAAACTTGGGATAGATTGGTCCGTAGAGCCGGTGTCCACAGTCCCGATGTTGGAAGCCACCCTTTTAGCGGAGCCCGGAGATTTTAAGGTAAAAGCGGGTGAATCGATAAAGCTTACGGTTAAAGTAACAAATTTAGGTCTCGGCACAGCTTATAGAGTTAGGGCGATATCTTCCAGCTTTTCTCACCTTTTTGATGAAAAAGAATTTGTTTTTGGAAAAATTGCACCTGGTGAGACGCGTCAATGGACAATCAACGTCCAAATACCGTTTCGTTATCATAACCAAGCGATACCCCTTTCGATCCGATTTTTTGAGGAGTATGGAAACGGCCCGCCTTTGCTGAAGACCAGCATAAAAATAAGAGGGCATAAACGGCCTGTTCTTGCTGCTCAATATCAGCTTATAGATGATCTTTTGGGCAACCGTGATGGGTTGATTCAGAAAGGGGAGAGAGTTCGCTTAAGGGTAACGGTACGAAATGTAGGAAAGGGAACCTCTCATTCTACAGAGGTGTCGTTGAAAAATCTTTCAGGATCAGCAGTATCAGTTCGTCAAGGAAAGGTGGATTTGGGAAAACTAGAGGTCGGAGAAGAGAAAGACGCTGATTTGGTATTTGATGTGAAAAAAGGGCTCACCTTCAGAACCATGATGCTTAAATTGGTTTTACAAGACACATCGCTAAAAACAAGGTTTGAAGAACGGGTGGTTTTTTCGGTTTCGGGAAACGGGCGACTTGTGGAAAAGCTCGATGGGTGGATACAAGTAAAGAAAGAAGAGGCAGAGTTGAGAGGTGGCCCTGACAAAGACAGCGCTCTTTTAGGGTGGGCGACACGAGGAAGCACTTTTTTACTTTCAGGGCGTATTCACGGATGGTATCGGGTAGAGTGGAAACCTGGAAGGCCTGCCTTTTTACCTATCGAAAGCTCAGAGGTGTTGTTGCAGAAAAAACATCCTAAAAAGGATCCGGTTGTTAGAAGGTTTTTTCATTTGACTCCACCTATCATAAAAACAAAAAAAGTACCTTTGATAACAAAAAACCCCGCCGTTTCTCTCAGGGGAGTGGTTTATGATGATAAAAAAGTGAAAGATGTTTTCATAGAGGTTATCCATGTAGGAGAAGATATTCATCGCAAAAAGGTGCTTTATAGGTCGAATCGATTCAGCAAAGAAGAAAAACAGATACCGTTTGAGCTGAACGTAGACCTTCGCAAAGGACTCAATTACATCAAAATTGTTGGGAGAGAGAATGAGCATGTAAAGACCGAGAAAATGTTGATTGTTTTAAAAAGGGGAGAGATGTGGCAAAAATACAAATAATCACAAAAGCTCACTATTCCAGGAGTTTTTGTTGAGATGAGAACCTGAAAAAGCTCACAAGATATCCGGCTATTTCAGTGTTTTGACCAGCAACTTTCCAGCTTGGATGCCAGAAAAGAGATTTCTTTTGGTTTTAGGCTCACAGTTGGGATGTGGGGAAATTCTATTATAGAAACATCAAAAGATTCTTTAAGTTTTGAGATCATTTTTCTTTGCAGAGCTTGTCGCTTCTTCAAAAACCGGGTCTCTTCTATTAGAAAACTTTGTTTACAGAGTGAAGGGGAGTTTTTCAGCAATTTTAGGACAATGGGATTTGTGAAGGCGGTGTTTTCAATAACATTGTTTATTACCAAAAGCGCAATTCGATGATTCATCTCTTCTAATCGAGATTTTAACTCGATTGTCTCTTTTACGGCAATGGACTCAGGTGTTGTAACTAAAACAATACCTACTCGGTCAGGATCTTGGAGCATGGCGACAATCTCTTCAAGATCTCTTTTTAAAACCGAGGGGGGAAGAATGGAAAGAATTTTAGTTGGTTGGCCCAACAGTCGGTCGATATGTCCCAAGCCGGCGGTTTCACCTATTATAGTGTGAAACCGGGGTTCTCCCTCCGGCAATCGTTCTTGTGTGTAGAACCACAACCGTCCCATTAAAGCCAGAGATCTAATTCCAGGGACCGCGGTCATAAATCTATCCGAAAAAGCCTTTTGCAGAAGACTTTCTATGATGTTCCCTTTTTTCATACGTAAAGTGCCGAAAGACGCAAGGCAAGAGGAAGGGTCTAAGTTTACCGACCACAGGTTGGAGTTTGTTCTCCATGGCCGTTCTGTTTCACTTGGTTCATCCATGTCAAGAATCGAACCCAACCCTGCCGGAGCGTTCATTTGTGCCAGGAGAACTCTTTTGTTTTGTTTTAACTTCCCTTCCATTCTGCCTACATCGGTGTATTCTTCATCCGGCAGGCTTTTTTCTGACTTGGTGTTATTGTTTGAAGCTGTGTGAATAGTTGTGGAAAACTCAGGAATCCCGGCTCCTGACAAGGCAAAAGCCAAGGATGCGGCAACAGATGTCTTTCCCACGCCACCTTTTCCGGCCAGCAAAAGCAAGGGGATTTCATTTATTCTCTTTGGCTTTTTGTCACAAATAGGCAAAGCTTTCCGAATACAAAGGCTTTAAGTATTTTGAGATCAGGATTTTCCCATTACAAAACTATGAACGGATTTACGATCTTCTTCTTTCATCTCTTCAAAATACACACCCATTCCGGGAGGAGATTTGCGTCCTGCTGTTTGACTGGATTCTACTTTCCAGGTTACTTTGACGCCTACCTCCAGCTCAGGGTGACCAGGCAGAGCAAAACGCAGCTTCAGTTTTGTTTGGGGTTCGAGAGGAGACAGCGTTTCGATAAAAGCCCCTTCACTGGAGAGGTTATAAAGTCTGCCTTTGATCCAGGCGTCTTTATGCTTGTATGAAGCGGTGAATCCTCCATATATTCTTTTTTTTCGTCTTGGCGCACCTTGCCTGGAATAGATCAGATCATTAACTGCAAAGACAAGCTCAGGCACTCTCACTCCCATGGCAAAGAGCGCGTTCTCGGTGAGATCTATGAAACCAACGATGTCACCTCCAGGTGGAGGATCCTCGCTGACAAGAATGACACGTCTTTCATGGGAGCCTAGTTTGCGTGCAATATCCGTTGGGATGTCATCTGTGAGCCTAGCTTTCAAAATCACGACATCGAAGGAAATCCCTTTCTTCAGTGTTTCTTCCATTTCGGCGATGGAATCGGCTGTGACTACATTGTAGCCCAGCCTTCTAAAAACAGCATTTAAAACCTGACGCTCCGGTCCTGGATGATCGGCTATCAATAAATGATTTTCTTTGGTGGTCTGATTCATGATTCAATGATTTTTACACGGTTTTTTCTTTTCTGGAAACCCCTTATCAACATTAATATGCTTTGTCTCTGTCTTTTGGTGGTTTCACAAACGTCTCTCTTCTATGTGGACGAGTCGGATCAGGTGGAGAAAAAGCAGCCTCTGTGTAGGGGCACCCCATTTTTGGAAACCTTTTTTTACAAGAGGACAACAGGCTTTTTGCCTCTTTTTCTCGCTTCATAGCTTTCAGTAAAGTACCAAGCTTATCTGTAACCGAAGCCTGCCAAGCCCTTCCATCTTGTGTCTGCGAGGCACCTTTTTTATATGCCATGGCAGCTTCGTTTGGCCGTTTTTGTGCCCAAAGGGCGTCTCCCAGAAGAGATAATGTCCAGGTGCTCTTTGGGTTCAGTGACAGAGCTCTTCTTAGGGTTTTCTCCGCCGCTTCAGGTCGTTGATATCGCAAAAGAACCTCTCCCAATAATCTTTGTTTCTCGGGATTCTTAGAGGAGAGCTTAGCTGCTTTTTGTGCATGAACCAACGCCTTGCCTGTTTTATTGGCTAGAAACCATGCTCGCGCCGTTAAGGCATGTGCTTCCGAGTCTTGGCTGTTTTTTAAGAGTATTTTCTCCAAAAGACTCACTGCTGCTTTGTTTTGGTGTTGTGAAATGCGAATCCGCGCGAGCAAGATCATTGCCTGTCTTTTCACGCTGTCTTTTACCCTGTTTTTCTCTTGTGCTTCATTTTTCTTAGGTTTGGATCCTGTTTTTGCTTTTGTATCCTCTTTTATTTCTCCTTTTTCCTTTTCTTGCGAAGAGTCGTTTATAAGAGGAAGCAAAATAGAGGCGGACTTTTCCAATAAACCGTTTTTAAAAGCGAGGGTAGCTTTTTGGATAGTTGATTTTGGTTTTTTAGATAAATGCTCTGCTTCTGTGTTTGTTTTGTCTTTTTTGGTGTCTTTGGGTTTTGTTTTAAAAAGATTTAAAAGCTTTTCCTCTTTTTTGGGAGGTTTGTTTTTTGTGTTTTTCTTATCTGTGATTTTTTCTTTGTTGTGGGTTTTCGCCAAAGGTTCTTCAGAAGGATCTTGTCCCGCAGAAGGGGTAGGAGGACGGGATGGACAGGCTTCGAGAAAAAATAAAGAACCCCCAACGAACAAAATCCAAAAAAACACAGATGATTTTTGCTTTGTTTTGCAAAGGATCATTGGCTCAACCCATATCCAACTTCCGGCGGCTCCAATTTATTCTCTTTTCTCCCGGATAGGTTTGTCTCATTTTATTCCTGCATCTTTTATTTACTACAAAAAAAAACTAACGCACGAAAAGCTTTTTAGCTTTGACTATGGAGGAGAAGGGCTGGTGTCAAGGAGCATCGGGGTCACGGAAAGCGGTAGTTGACGTTAATAGATAAACTCGGGTATTTTTATTAAGAAAAGAACTGTCTCGCACCCTACAGTTGGATTGTAAGTAGACCGGGTTCTACGGATCAAACAGTTACCGGAGAACATGGAGTATACCGATGAAAATTAGACCGGTGAAGAGAACCATGAAAAAAATGATTTTTTGTTTAGCGGCAGTGATTTTTCTGTTGTTTTATCAGATGAGTTCTCAAGTGTTGGCGGTGTCACCGGGGGAAGAGGTGCAACCGAGAGATCCGGACACTTCTGCTCAGGGCGAGGTCCCTGGAACTGAAAAGGGAGAAGATCCAAAGCGCGCCAAGACCCAAAAACCAGAAAGCTCGGTGGAAAAAGAAGAGTCGGGCAAAAAGATAAGCGGGGGTGAAGATACGGACGGTGGGATAGAGAGACAATTTGATGAAGATGCTGAAATTAATGATTCTCCATCTCCGGTTGGTTCACCTGGTGTAACCCCTGAAGAGATGACACCCACAGCCATAAAGCCCAGTTTGATGCACAAACATCAGGTTGGTCTTGAGATAGGTTTTGGGTGGGGTTATAGATTGATAAAACCTTATGGTGATATCTGGTGTGGTGAACGGGATGGTGGTGACAATGAAGCTTTTTGCTCTGGGGCTTCACCTGCCTTTATGGAGATTGGGCTCTCTTTTGGTGTTTTGAGGTCAATGGATTTAATAGTGGATTTCAGATATGGTCTTCAGAAAGATGACATTTCAGAGCGCAATCCATTGTCATTGATGGCCGGTATTCGGTTATGGTTGAATCCGGAAGATTCCTTCAAATGGGCTGTAGGATTTCAGCTGGTTATGGATTTTACCAAGCAAGACGGAGACAATCAGTCCCTCTACAACAAGCCTAAAAAAGACAGTTATGATTTTGGAGGTCGCATCTATGGGCAGATACAGTATGATTTCTTTAGATATCTTGGTGTTTACGTAAAGCTTTCGGCTGTGGTGGGCGCCGTGCGGTGGATGAGAATGGAAATAGAAGGTTTGGGCGGAGTACAAGTCAGGTTTCCATAACAGGCTCAGCACTGAGGGTAAAGGCGCTTATTGGCGTACCATTGACAGGTGACGGCGGTTGATGAACCATTAATATTAGAGTTTTGCATTAAAAAAGGAGCGCTGTCGGAATGAACCAAGAAAACAGAAAAAATTTGATATGGAGAGAGCAACACAGCAGGAAAGACGCCAGAAGTAATAGAGGGTTGTTTTGTAGTAGGAATTTTATTTTGGGATATATCGCGTTTTCTGTTTTGGTTTGTTTTGTTGGTTGTAAGGGTGCAGATATACAGTTTTCCACTGACAAGACAAGCATCTCCGCTGGTGGGTGCGATAAAGCATTGATTACAGCGGTGGTAGAGATAGACGGCAGGCCCAGATCCGGCAAGACAGTCAATTTTGAGACCACAGCGGGGTCTTTTTCAGCTACCGAAGAATTGACTTCTACTGTAGGGACCACCGACAGCGAAGGAAAGGCCACGGTGGAGTTGTTTGCCACTGAGGCAGTGGGAACAGCCACCATTACAGCGGATTTTTATGACGGAACATATGATGCTGAAAAAAGCATCACCGTAAAATTCGTTCCCCCTACAGGAAGATTTTTGCCTGTTAGTGATTCTATCTCGTTGGTGTGTGAGACGGATAATATCGGCGCACTTAGGCCGGGTAACCCGGACGTTCGGGTGCCTTGCCATTTTTCTGCTCAGACCACGACAGGCTGTGTTCTCCCAATTTCTGCATTCATAGGGGTGGAGAATATTCTGCATTTAAGAGCAGAAGCCGGGACATTGGAGGTGGGCCGGGATGATTGGTCTGGAGAGACGGTTCTGTTTCACTCCACTAAAGGTGGAGAGACTTCGCCTATGGACGTGGACCCGGTGGAAGGCGAACCCTCAAGGAGTGGTCCTCTGGGCGAAACATTCAATCCAAGGGATGGAGCGGTAACTTTAATGGTGGCGGTGCGTGCCAGGGAGGCGTTCACTGATTTGAACGGGAATGGAGAGCATGATTCAGGAGAGCCATTTGATGACATTGGGGAACCATTTTTGGATGTAGATGATGACGGTGTTTTTACTTTGGGGACGGACCCTTGGTACTTTGACACAAATGGTGACGGGGAATATACGGGAGCCAACGGGACATATGATGCCACGACAATGGCTTTCGGCTCATTTAAGATGATATGGAGCGGAAAGCTGCATGAACATAGCGATACCTCGAGATATGAGCTGAGCGGGAGTGAAGACATACCAAACGGTGGATCTTTGACTGTGTCGGTTTTTGTGCTGGATGCTTTCATGAATCCGGTGGCCGCATTCGCAGATAACTCGGATCGCATTTATTTCGATGTTTCAGGTTATGTAAATGTTAACCCCTCCTACGGAGAACGGCCCATGACGAATGTTACGGCCATGGCCTTTGACCATAAGGGAAGGTATCTCATGTATAACAATCAAGACGCCGTCTACAGAATTACTTTGTCGGATGATGACACAAGCTGGACCTATGATCCTCCGGTTGACTGGAACATGGTTGTCACGGTTTACGCGTCGCCTGGAAAAGATGGAGACGACTACTTTTTAAACCAAGATGAAATGTCTTTCCAAAATGCACTCCAGGGAACGAGCAAATAAACCTTGGAGCAACGGATCTTCGAGTAGCTTCAAATAAAAATCAAAGCCAACAAGGCAAAGGCACCCTCCGGCTAACCCAGAGGGTTCAATACAGACAAGGCGGAGTACAGGATGGTAGAAGGATGGAAAATTCTTATAACCGGAGGCGCCGGTTTCATAGGCTCTCATTTGGTGGAACGTCTTGCCGGTCCCAACCAGGTGATTGTTTTCGATAATATGCACCGTGACGCAATATCCAAAACAAAGCTGGCGAATAAAGAGGAGGTTAAGCTAATTAAAGGGGATGTTTTGGATGAAGAAGCTGTAGACAAAGCCATGGAGGGATGTGACGCGGTTGTCCATTTGGCATCTATAGCTGGGGTTGACACTGTTATAAAGGCGCCGGTTCGTACCATGCAAGTCGGTTTGGCCGGGACGATGAATGTTTTAACTTCCGCTGCAAAAAAACCAAAAATAAAGCGGTTTATAGATTTCTCTACATCAGAGGTTTTCGGCCGTTATGCATACAAGGTTACTGAAGGAGATATAACGCAGTTAGGAGTTGTGGGCGAGGCCCGGTGGACATATGCCGTGGCCAAATTGGCTACAGAGCATTTCGCTATGTGTTATTATAAAGAACAAGGGCTTCCGGCGATCTCCATCAGGCCTTTCAATATTTACGGGCCCAGACAAGTCGGAGAGGGAGCGGTTCACAATTTTATTGTACGGGCGCTGGCTGGAGAACCCTTAAAGATACATAACGAAGGCGGCCAAATCAGGGCGTGGTGCTATGTGGACGATATAGTAGAAGCTCTGCTTTTGTGTCTCACTAATGAGCACGCGGTGGGTCATGTTTTCAATATTGGTAACGCTCGCAGTGTAGTAACAATTCACATGCTGGCCCGGGAAATAATAAGGTTATCGAAGAGCAGCTCAAGATTGGATTTTGTACAGTGGGACAATCCTGATGTAGAGCTTAGAATACCATCGGTAGCAAAAGCAAAAGAGATTTTAGGGTTTGAGGCAAGGTATGAGTTGGAAGAGGGGTTGTCCAGAACCATTGATTGGTACAGGAAAAATCAATGATCAGTGTTACTCCTGCACAAAAATCGGAGAAAGAGGGTTCGGAAAACATAATAAACGTCAATAACTTACACAAAACTTTTGTTACAGGGTTTCTCCCTTATGGGAGGGTTTCACGGGTATTGTGGAAGACATGGCCTAGAGGGGCGAAGGTTTTGTCGAATAGGGTCGAGGCGGTTAAGGGGCTCTCTTTTTCTGTTCGGAGAGGAGAGATTTTCGGGCTTTTAGGGCCTAACGGAGCGGGGAAAACCACAACATTGAAAATAATGATGGGGCTGATTTTTCAAGACAAGGGGGAAATACAGCTTTTTGGACATAAACCAGGATCATTGCAGGCAAAGAAAAGAACAGGGTTTTTACCGGAAAATCCTTATTTTTATGATTATTTGCGGGCTGAAGAGTTCCTCTCTCTTGTGGCCGCCTTAACGGGGATACCCAGAAGAGAAAGAAAAAAACGCATCCATGAAATGCTGAAAAGAGTTGGGTTGGAGGAAGCGGTTGATCGTCCTTTGCGCAAATATTCCAAAGGCATGTTACAGAGAATAGGATTGGCGCAGGCGCTTTTATGCGATCCTCTGTTGGTAGTTTTGGATGAACCTCTTTCGGGGTTGGATCCGGTTGGCAGAAAAGAGATCAGAGATATTATCAGAGGGCTGAAAAAAGAGGGAAAAACAGTGCTTTTCAGCTCTCATATCTTGAGTGATGTGGAGATGCTGTGTGATCGGGTGGCTATCATGTCTAAAGGGAGCTTAAGGCACATAGGTTCCCTGGACGAGCTGTTAAAAGATGACAGCGGGACAATGGAGATGGTGCTGAATGGGAAGAAAGAAGTTTTAGATGAGCTTTTGGAAAAATGGGAGGGGAGTGGTGAAAGAATAGGTGAGAAAGCAAGATTTATTACTGAGTCAGCCGAGGAAAAAGATCGGCTTTTGAAAAAAGCTCTTGAAAAAGGGCTCTCCTTGGAATCCCTTGCGCCGAGAAGATCCAGCTTGGAAGAGATCTTCATGTCAAAAACCGGCACAATCGATGAAAAGCGAAGTGGTGAAAGTCAAAGCAAAAAAAAGGATGAAAAAGAGGAATAACAAGACAGGTAAACAGATAGTCGATGAGGCGTGTGATAAGGGAGCGCTCCGGTTATGAGAAAAATATCGGCCATAGCGGTAAACACCTTTAGAGAGGCTATAAGAAATAAGATATTATATGCACTGTTGTTTTTTGCCGTGGCATTGATAATGGCGTCTATTGTTGTAGCCAGGCTTTCTTTGCATGAAGAGATTAGAGTGATTGAGGATTTGGGGTTGGCGGCGACGAGTCTTTTTTCTGTATTGATAGCCGTGTTTGTAGGCGTAAATCTGGTATACAAAGAGCTGGAGAGAAAGACGGTTTTTTTCATAATCCCCAAACCCATTTATCGCTGGGAGTTTCTTTGGGGAAAGCTCATCGGCACTTCTTTAACCTTGGCTGTTCTTGTGGGGTTCATGGCGCTTGTTTTCTTTGGGGTGTTGATGATCATGGGTGGAGCCGTGAGGGTGGTGCTGTTGAAAGCCATTTGGCTCTATTATGTAGAGGTTTTAGTTATTTCGACGGTGGCATTGTTTTTTTCGTCCTTTTCCAGCCCGTTTCTCTCGGGTTTGTTTACGATTCTGGTATTTGTGGTAGGGAGGCTGACTCCCGACATAGAGATGTTTATTCCTCGGATGGGGGATGAATGGTTGAAAACATTTACTCAGGCCGTGATGTATTGTATTCCGGATCTCAATTTGTTCAATGTAAGTGGTGCTCTTGTGGCCGGAGAGTGGGTATCCATACACGGAGAGTTTGTAACTTGGCTTTACGTGGGCAAGGCAACGGCTTATGGTTTAATCTATGGAGGCATAGTCATGTTCTTGGCTATGGTTGTTTTTAGACGAAGGGATTTTGTTTAAGAAAGTCTCTGGGGTTATGGTGTGAATTACCTGATAATCTGTTTTTATGAATTGCTTAAAATAAGTAAGGAAATAAACAAGAAATAAAAAGGCAACCAAGCAACAGGCTAACAAAGCGATGAAAAAGGAAGGCAGTTGAAAAGAAAGATAATTGTAGGCGCGTTGGTGGTAGTGTGTTTTTTGGTCTTGATTTCCGTGCGCGTAGTTACCTCATCCAGGACGGAGAGCCTCAGAGGTGACAAAGCGCTGAAGCGCGGAAAAACAAAGGTGGCCATGAAGCACTACAGAAGATCCGCCAGGTGGTACGCGCCTGGAAATCCATATGTATTGAAATCTTATCGAGCGCTGTGGCACATTGGAAGAGAGGCTGAGCGGCAAGGAGATCAGAAGACCGCCTTAGAAGCCTACCGTTCCATTAGAGGCGCTATTTTGGGTTGTCGCAGTTTTTATACACCCCATGCTAAATGGTTACCTCGTGTAAATCGGCATATCGCACAGTTGATGGCTGCGCAACAGGTGAAAAAAGGAGTTTCGAAAGAGCTGGTGGAATACCACCCTGCTTTTGGCGGTGGAGAAAAGAAAAAAGCACTTAAAAATGCAAAAACCGAAAAAGACAATGCCTCTAAAAAGTGGATATCTCCCCGGGAAGGCAGAAAAAAGCTGGAAGCGTGGCATCTAGAGCAGCTCATGAAGACCAATGCGCCATCAGTGGGGTGGTCTTTGTTGGCGATTTTGGGCCTTATTTTGTGGATCGGTGGTGGGTTTGCTTTTGCCTATAAAGCGATCACGCCCGAAGACAAGCTTCATTCAAGACGAGCCGTTTATTATGGAGCGGTTATAGTCTTAGGGTTGGTCGTTTGGATGTTGGGGCTATATCTCGCATGATGGCCTGAAGAGAAGAAGAACAAACGTAGTGGATATATTTTCAATGATGACGTGCAAACCGATTTTTAAGTCAGCCCTAAGGGAAGGGGCCACTTGTGGTTCTTTTTTTGTGGGTGTTGTTGCCATGATTTTGCCAGCACTTTTTTTGTTTGGGTGCGCATCTGAAAAAGGGCACTCACCCATCGCGAGGCTCAGCATTGAGCCCCGATATGTCCCGGTTAACGAAGAGACTCTGGTTACTTTGGATGGTCGGAGATCTTGTGATGAGGTGGATCATCCGGAAGGGTGTGACAAATCAGGCGATGGATCAGGGCCGGAAGAGACTTGTCCTTACGGCGTGACTTTTCAGTGGGAGCTGGATCAACCTGTGCAAATTGTGGAAGGCGGGTTAAACGAGCCCTTGATGAGGGTCAAAGTAACTACAGATAAGCCCATCAAAGTAATTTTAAAGGTTAAAGATTGTGATGGTGAAATCGCTGAAGTCAGAGGTGAGATCGGCATTATTTTGCCGTGGCCCGATGCTGCCACTGAAGAGTAAAAAAGATCAGCAGCAGTGGACGGAATTAATGTGGAGCCAAAAGGAACAAAGAGAGAGGATCGATAACGGATTTTCCAAAATTCACACTTTCATGCCCGCCATAGTAATGACAGCCGTTATTATGGACAAACCAATAGTTCTTTAGTTTGTCATCACCGGAGTTGCCCGACAAGATCCTTCAGTTTATCCTAAGGGCGCAAACATGTGATGACATCCAGATTCAAAGGTAAGTGGGGGGGTGTCTTGTCTTTGGAGAGTTGGTACCCCATGGCGTGAATGTTTTTCAAACATCCAAAAATAAAATCTAAAGGTCCTACTCTGAATTTTTTAATCCGGGGTAATGTGCATTCTCCAAGATAGTTGGAGAGGGCTGTACACGAGTATTTGTGAATGAGCATCTGAGCCTGCACTGGGGATTGTTTGTAGAGTTTGTAAAGTTTGGCTGTGATTTCGTTGAAGTTCTCGCTGTCGAAAAGAAACTTATAAATATAGGAACCATAGTCAAGAATGCGCTCAGCAATATCATGAGAAGATGTATTCCTGTCTTTGTATGAGGCGATGGATTGTTTTAGCCTTTGTCCTTACAACTGCAGAACACGAGCTCCTCAGCGGCTCTGCGAACATGTTTTGCCGGATCTCAATGAGATCCTGTTTAACTTTTATGGTTTTATAGCAAGAAGAAAAAATAATTTTATCAAGCATAACCTGTTGGTCTTTACACCAACAAAGTTTTTTGAGGCAAGGCAAACCAGTTGTTTGAGTTTCGTTGCAAAAAATGTCATATTCATAGATCCAAGAAGATGGGTTATAAAGCGCATTCATTCATTGGTATGCTGTGCCCAGAGCATAGGGAGGTATACAGAGCATGAAAAACAAGGGGATTGATTCGCTTAAAGAGGGGGGTAAGTTATCATGAAAAAGGTTATGTATGACAAATGGTGCAGAAATGGGATGGGTAATAGGGTTAAGAGAGGACAAGGTTGTGAGCTTGGGGTCTTGTGGGTATTGATGTCTGTGTTTGTTATAGGGTTCCTTTGTTCACAAGGGACTATGGGGTGTTCGAAGAAAGATGGTGCGGTGAAGCAAAGAGTGGTTCGTGAGGTTACTTCGTATCGGACCTGCTCGGCGGACGAAAGAGACATAAAGCCCAAAGACGGGGTGACAAAATGTCCGCCTCTTAACGATGAAGAGAAGGGATACCTTAAGGAGTTGGTAAGATATATAGACAAAGCAGGTCTTCAAAAGGGGTTGGACTCGGCAGAGAGACACATCCGACAGACCGACAGCGTTGCGCTGAAATGGTTTATGACAGAGCAGTTCATAGATATGAAGATGTGGGTTAAAGCGCTTCGTTGGACGAATCATTTCCTTTGCCGTTATCCCAATGTAAAGATGGCATGGGAGACAAAACTGAAGATTTTAGTAACGCTATTGGAGGGACCACTGGTGCCGGGGGTTTCTATATCAGAAGTACCAGGTGGCTTTGCAGTCACCTCGGGGGGAACAAAAGACGACAAAGAGGTAAAGGCTATCAAAAATGATGCCCTCATTACTGCCGAATACATCGTTCAACGTTGGCCCGATAATGGTGAAATGATCTTTGAAGCGGCCAAAGTGGCAAAACAACTCAAAAAGACGAAACACTGGAATGCTTACGCTGAATTGGCTTATGAATTGCTTCCTGGACGAGTAGATGTATTGCAGGAATTTTTGGCGGCGCTCACCAGTGCCGAAAAATGGGACGAGCTTAAGAAAAGAGCTCAAGTGGCCACAAAGCAATGGCCCATGAATCCCCAAATTTATTATGCGCTGGCGGCTGGTGCCAAGGGAACAGGTGATCCCATTGCTCAGAAACAAGCCGAAGCCAAGGCTGCCTACTATTCCTTTTTTCTCCCTGAGTTTCGATTGGTCCTAAGCCAAGAGAACGAAAAGTTCGTGGCAGCCATTCAGTCTCAAGAGGAGGTAGTGTGGAAAGGAGCCCTCAAAACTCTCTCCACAGAGACTCAAACCGGCGAGGAGATGAAACGAAACGCTGCTATCTTGGGTGGGGCGGTTAACCGTTGCCACTGCTGTGAAGAGGGTTCAAAAAAGGCGAAGCGATGCAAGTTGTTTGTTCGAAAACTAACGCTCTTGGGCAAAGAAGGGGCTAAGGCACTATATTTATTGGCTCACAAACGCCGTGATTGTTGGCTCACTACCCGTATGGTCTTCCAAGGGATGGCCCAAATGTGGAAGCACTTTGAGTACAAAAACATCCAAGATCTTATTATCCAAGATCAGCACATTATTCATTTCTTTGATTTCATCGGGAGTCTGGCTGAGGCACATTATCCCGGAATAGGTCACATCACTTCCATGATCGTGTTGTACCCAAAAATGTCCAAGCCGGCGCGTTTAACAGCCATTCGTGCCCATGCCCTCTATTTTGGAGAACACGCCGTGTCGACGCTAAAGAACCTCCTTGCAGATCCACTAGTAGATCGAGCCGGAGGAGGAGGCCGTCTCCAAGCGCCGCCCTCTAAGGAGGAGTTAAAGTTCGCTGCTTTGCTTTGCCTTCATGCTGTTACCGGTAAGGAGAGCTACCTTCAGGAAGCTGAGAAAAAAGTTAAGGGCTGGCAGGATGAAGAGGCAAATGAGTTCAACAGAAGTGAGCTCTTGTGTTTGTCTCAAGCCAAAGAGTCCAAAGCTTACACTCTTTTTACAAAGTGGTCGGCCTCAGACAACCCTAAGCTCGGGATTGTGGGAAAAAAGCTCTTGAAAGCTATTTCCCAATGGAATCAATCATATCTCTACAAACGCCGGTACTCAGAAAAAGAGGGACTGCTTAAAAAACTCGAAAAACGCTGCACTGCCGTTCCGGGCGAGCAATTATATGTATCCGAAGACAACGGAGGAGATGGACCAATCAATTTTAAGCCCGCCGCGGCTTGCCTTGTGGCGGGGAAAGGATACGCTTTTTCCCAGAGTCTCGATGCCCACAAAGAGCATGCCACAAAGCTTTACAAGAGAGGGTGTGAACTGAAAAACGGAGAGGCGTGCAATTTTGCAGGGATCGCCGCCGGGACAGGAGAAGGCGCGGATAAATCAGAAGAGGAGGCGGCCAAGTTCTATCAAAAGGGTTGCGACCTAAAGAATTGGATGAGCTGCGCAAATTTGGGGTGGCAGTATCTAAATGGTCACGGTATCTCAAAATCGGTGTCTAAGGCCGAAAATCTCTTTGTTCAATCTTGTCATAACAGAGAACCGTTGGGATGTCATCACTTGGGCTCCATGTATCTTATGGCCCGTGGGGTAGAAAAAAACATAGAAAAAGCTGAAGAGTATTTCCTTAGATCATGTAACCTTAATTATGCGCTGGACTGCTTTAATTTGGCCACTATTCATA
>JAABSF010000095.1 GCA_011390535.1 Deltaproteobacteria bacterium
TATCTCAACGTTAATTACAATCAGACTACCGGCGGTTTCACGCCTTTGCAGAGAATTGTCTCCACAAACAGCATTGGATTCAGCAAACTCCTATTTGGACATAATAATTGAGACACTACGTGAAAAAGGCGCGGTCATTGGAGAAGTAACACTCGACTCAGTTTCGGCCTGGTGGAACAACCCGGATCAAAACCCAAACCCGGAAAAGGAAGCCATAGCCTCATTGCAACAACTGGTAAAAGAGTTACACGATCTAAACCACCGGCAAAAAACAGTAAAGGAACCGGTTCTATCGGTAATTGCAGGAGTTACCACAGGCCGGAGTTTACTGGGAAGAGTCGGCTCGTTAAACCGAATGTCCACTGCAATCGTCGGAGAGCCATGGACAAACGGTCAAAAAATATGCAGCTTAACATCCGATGAAGAGGTTTTAGTGCTTGTAGATGCACAAACGGCTGAGAGCATTAAAACCAATGATTTCCCTCCCACTTTTTCTCCACAACCTTTCGATTCCGAGGGCTCGCGAGCCTTGGGCTTTTCTAAAGGAAGCCTCTACCGTTTAGGGGGTAGCGCATAGAGCTTTTACATTGTATCAATTACGGGCCTTGGATCAGTTAAGGAACTTGGATCAATTACAGGACTTGGATCAGTTAAGGAACTTGGATCAATTACAGGACTTGGATCAATTGCGAGACTTGTATCGGTTACGGGTCGCATGTCACTCAACATCGGTTCGCCGTAGTTGATGCCCAAGGCACACATATAGACAAAACTTATAATCAATTTTTTTACAGCCAAGGAGCACCCAATGGGTCACGAAACATTTGACGAGAAAGAAAAAAACCTTAGCCCTGAAGAAGCTAAACTACACCGTATCCGCCATTCACTGGCCCATATATTGGCGCACGCCGTGTTGGATCTTTATCCCGGCACTCAGTTTGGTTTCGGTCCGCCGGTAAGTGATGGTTTCTATTATGATTTCCAATTTCCTGAGGGAGTGAAGGTGGGGTCTGATGATCTGGAAAAAATTGAAGAGAAGATGAAGGAGATTATGGGCAAAAATCTCTCCTTCAGTCATTATGATCTGGGCCTCAAAGAGGCGGAGACCTGGGCAGAGGAGAAAGGCCAGCCATTCAAAAAAGAGCTGGTTGAGGATCTTAGACAAAAGGGGCTGGAGAAGGTGAGCTTCTATGAGAGCGGAGATTTTGTGGATATCTGTCAAGGCCCTCACGTTGAAAGGACCAGGCAGCTGCCTAAAAAGGCTTTTAAATTAGACCGAGTAGCCGGCGCCTACTGGAAGGGCACTGAAGACCAGCCTATGCTGACACGCATCTACGGGCTCGCTTTCGACAACCCAAAAACGCTTAAAACATTCATAAGAAACAGAGAAGAAGCTCTAAAACGGGATCATAGAAAACTGGGCGCAGAGCTGGACATCTTTCACATTGAAGATGAGGTAGGAAAAGGGCTGCCTCTCTGGCTGCCCAACGGAGGCGTTTTGCGTTACGAGCTGGAAAAACTGGCTCACGAGTTCGAGTTCCGTTACGGCTACAAAAAAGTCGCCACCCCGGAGATAACCAAAGAAGGGCTGTTTATCCGCTCAGGCCATTTGCCCTATTACAAAGACTCCATGTTTCCTCCAATGGTGCTTGAAGAGGAAGACGAAGGGGGCGCCAAAATAAAGGAGAGTTTTTATTTAAAACCCATGAACTGTCCTTTTCATCATATGATTTACAAGGCCCGGCCTCGCTCGTACCGCGATCTGCCGCTGAGGCTTGCTGAGTACGGACATGTATACAGATATGAAAAATCAGGAGAACTGGCTGGTCTGCTTCGTGTCCGGGGGATGACCATGAACGACGCCCACCTCTATGTGAGCAGGGAAGATGTAAAAAAGGAGTTCATTAAGGTCATGCAGCTTCACCTGGATTATTACAAGCTGCTGGATTTCAGCTCTTGGTATATGCGGCTCAGCCTCTCCGACACAGATAAATCATCTAAATATCTTCCCATGCCTGAGCTATGGAAAGAAGCCGAAAACCTGTGCATCGAAGCCATGAAAGACCTCGGGCTGGACTATGAAGAGGTCCGCGGTGAGGCGGCGTTTTACGGTCCGAAAGTAGATGTTCAAGTCAAAAACGTCGTAGGCCGGGAAGAGACCGCGTCAACGAATCAGGTTGACCCCATGGCGGCTCAGGAAGACAGGTTTGACATGACGTTTGTGGGCCCGGACGGTGAGCTGCACCGCCCGTGGGTCCTTCACCGAGCCCCTCTCGGCACCCACGAACGATTCATAGCGTTTTTGATAGAACACTTCGGGGGAGCATTCCCCACTTGGCTGGCTCCTGAGCAAGCAAGGATCATCCCTGTCTCACAAGATCAGTATGAATACGCACAGAAGATAAAGGATGCTCTGGATCAACGGATGATTCGATGTGAAATTGATGACTCCAACGACAGTTTCAATAAGCGCATCCGCAAAGGGGTCACAGGCAAAATCCCAATCTTACTGGTTATTGGAGGCAGAGAAGCCGAGTCAGGCACAGTGACCCTAAGACGCTACAAGATAAAACAGCAGCAAACTATGCCGTTGGATCAGTTCTTGCCGGAGCTTACAGAAGAAATCCGAACTCGCAAATGGGTAAAACCGCAGGGCGATAAATAACATCCAAAACCTCGGACGGAATAAAAGCCACTATGTTCAAAGCCACCCTGTTTAAAGTCTCCCTGTTCAAAACCTCCCTGTTCAAAACCGCTTTATTTAATGTAAAAACCACATCCCGATCCCGCTTAATCGCTTGGCCATGCCAAGGCTTTCCAACACCGCACATCAAGAACAAAACAGCTATGAGGGCTCATTTTTTGTGGCTTTTTTGGTCGATGCTGCTTTGTTTGATAATGGGTTCCATATCCCTAGCTTGCCGCCCCTCCGAAAAAAACCGCAAACCATCAGAACCCACTAAACTCCAAAGCCGTGAAAAAACTCCAGGGGGCGCCCCGGCTGATTGGGATGCGACACCCTCAAGGGAGCGCTTTTTAAAGCAGTCCGGAGTAAACCTCCCTTGGATTTCTTACGGCCACGACGTGGGTTGGCCTCCAAAGACCGGGACATGGAAACAAATGGGCTTTCGATTCTTCGGGCCTCTGATTAAACACAGAGCCTCAATGAACGAAAATATGGGAGCAATCCGCCTGTGGGCCTTTGCCGACAACCGGTCAGGCTTTTTGGGCCCACACCCACACCCCGGGTTCTCCGCACGCTGTATTCAAGACATGTCCGCCTTTATGGAAAACACCCCCGCCGATACCACGATCATATGGGTCCTTTATGACTACATGATCGCCGACGGCAAAGGCTCGGAGTGGGGCGGCCGTTTGGGGGAAGCGCGGGCTTCACTCGACGGACAAAAAGCTTGGCTCACCGCATGGAAACGAGTTGAACCCTGTTTATCAGCCATCCAGAAGAAATACGGACACCGGATCATTTGGGATATCATAAACGAACCACTGAACGGCCGGCGCATGGTGGTAAGAGATGCTGATCTGGACAACATGAGAGGTTTTGTTTGGGCCCACATGAAAGAGCTCTTGGCAATAGGGGGTCGGGTGAGCTTGGGAGTCCGCAGCTTAGTCACTTTACGCCGAGTTTGGGCGCCCATCATGCAAAGGGCAGAACAAGAGATTCGTAAAAAAGGGCTCCCGGCGAATCACCTTGTGGTTCAATTCCATCACTACCCCGGGCATGAGCTTAATGAAGAGAGCGCTATGCAACCGCTCAATATTCCCGCCTTGAGAAAAGAGTTGAACCTTTCGCAAAAAACTCCCGTGGTGCTGGGAGAGTGCCGGCCCACAACCGGCTATCAACTGGCGGATTATTTTTCTAAAGGCTTTTCAGGGGTTCTCTTCTGGCAAGATGCCAAGTTAAAGCTGCCTCCGGACGAGATCCAAAAACAAATAGAGTACTTGAAAACACATCACGGACCGAAAACAACTAGACAAGAACACGCAAAAGCGATCCCTGCTCCTAAAGGCCCTAAGAGCAACCCGACGCCTAAGCACCCTAAGGGCAATTCGGCGCCTAAAGACCCTAAGGGCAAAGCTGTTTCACGGAATGTGGAACCAATGAAAGATCCTCTTTCTTCTCGACCCACTGAAAAAAAAGAAGCTCCTTCGCCTTCTCGACCCACTAAAAAAAAAGAAACCCCTGCGCCCACTCAACCCATTACCAAAAGAGAGTTTGTTGCCCTCGACTCTTGCCGCAGTGTTGTAGACGGTCCCGGCTTCGGGCGTAAGTGGTTCAAAAAAATGGGTGGTGGAGCCCACGCCTTCTCAGACCCGGTTGTGGGCTCAGATGGCGCTCTGTCCTTTAAGATGGATGTTGATGCTCCCCGTTGGTCCCCTGAAAACCCCTTCTGGTCTCAAAAAAAGCGTAAAGGAGAGATCCTGTGCGCAATCCGTCCACACCGAAAAAAAGAAGACCGGGCTCATCCAAAGAGAGGAAAAGAGAGCTCAGGTGAAAAACCAACTCTCACGGCCGATCTAAGGAACACCACCATCGAAGTTGTTCTGACCCCTCCCGTTGAGGCGGTGGCCCACCCCTGGGGCTCAGGAGCTCAGATTATACTTCAAGACAACACCGGCAGGCGTTTACATGGTCACTGGACCGGACTTTCAAAAATATCCGGCGGTAAAAAGCAAACTCTGCGCTTTAGGCCTCCGGAAAACGTTGTCCCCGGCATCGGAGCGCGTCAACCGGGTTTCCGGTTGGATCGGGTAACCGACATAGGTTTTTTATGGGCGACGGCAACTTTTTCAACGATGAAGTTCTCATCCACCATGAAGCTACATAGGATAAAAATCACCCCCTTGAAAAAGAACGACCGCGCTTCAACAACATTTTTGAAATGGAAAAACTATTGGACCTATAGTACGAGCGGAGTAAATATTCACCCGGTCAACAAAGAAACCGACCTGTCAGGGTGCAGGTTCAGCCGGTCGAGCTATCCCTACTTCTCAGGGCTCTCTCATGTCTCCTCAGAGGACAGCCTCCCGTGGATGGAGCGCCCCACAAAAAAAAGCACAAAAGGCAGCGACCATCTTCAAGCAGGGGAAGCAGGGGAAGCAGGGGACAGCACCGGAAAGAAACCTAATACCAACAATCGGGTAACCTTGCGAATTGAAATGGATCACCAAGATCATTTTCGTCAAGCAGGTGGTATATCAACGGACTTATCCGCCGACTGCCCGGGGATAGGGGGAGCGGCAATGGATCTGAAGGGGAGCGTCTTACGTGCCCTAGTGGACTTTAAAAACAAAAGTTCGTCCAATGATTCCGCCGCCGAGAAAGCCGCCGAGAAAGCTACAGGGGAAGCCACAGGAAAAACCACAGGGAAAGCCGCAGGAAAAGCCGCAAGGAAAGCCGCAGATCCCTCTCTCGTGAAAATTCAGGTCACCTTGCGGGATCTGGATGGGAAGACATGTTATTCAAAAAACACTGCACATCCAGGTAAAGAGCTTACTTTAGAACTAAAAAACGGCCCCGAGTTGTGCTCCGCCGGGAGAGGTGTGAACCTTAAAAAAATCCTCAAAATAGGGCTGGTTTTAACCCTGGATCCCGAGCTGAAATCGGATTTCGTAGAAACCCTGAGCATAGATCTTTTGAAGATATCACCACCCTGATAGATTATATCACCGGATGAACCCAAACCCGTCGACTAAGGAAGCCTGTTTTTTCAGACTTCTTCGGGATCGTCTTTATGTACAAACCGGTCATAGATGACCTGCGCGCGCTCTTCTGCGTCAGCGGTGGCTGAGTCATCCAGATCGAAAGCATCACGAAGCCTCTCCAACATCTCCGATTCTTCCGGATCTTGCCCACCATCCATCAGCGCCACAAGATAAGCCGACTCATAAGCTTGCCTTCGTTCCTCAGGACCGGATATCTTTTCGGCCAGATCATCTAAATCCAATCGGGCGCTCTTTTGCTCACGAACTTCAGCCTCTTGCTCCGGGGTCAGGCCGTAGGAATCAATCAGAAACTCCACCAACCGCGCTTCGTTGTCGGAAAATTCTCCGTCAACAAAAGCCATCCCCAAAAGCATCTTCAATAATTCGACTTTCCCTTCTTTCATTAGTTCTCCTAAAGTGCTCTCATCATTACGCTACGCCTGAGGGTTGACTCAAGAATAAGATAGTTATTTTTTAGTCTGCCCTAAGCCCATGGTCAAAATAGGTGGGCTTTCCGGCACAGCAGATAATATAAAGATGTCATAAAATCAAGACTCGGTGGAATCTAGCCACGAAATTAAAGTGTTGCAAGCTTTTCTCGTGACTTTCAAGGTAACCATTACGATGGAGTGATCTACACTGCAGGGAAGAATCATCGATTCACTCAAAAATCGGCTGAACCCATATTTGAGGAAAATAAATTTCTCAAAAAAACTTGGAATACGCAGGGAGGGTAAATGGTTGACAGAGGTAGTAGAGAAGCCCTTGATGTAAAAAACGGGACAGATTCGGCGTAGCAGTGCCTCCCCCTTTGGTGACACCTTCCGCTTTTTCTCACCATCGAGGGCTCTCTGCTACCTTTTTTGCCATCCACTATTTGTCTACGCTCGATGCTGTCCCATCATTCCCCTTTTTTTTGGGGGAGATCACCCGGATCTTTTCTGCACAAAATTTAGCCAGTTTCCCATCCGGACACCAAACACCATCAAACAAATAGAATTCACCTACCTGGAGATCATCCGGTACAGGCTCCAACTTAACCAACATCCGGGCGCCGACTTTTTCAGGCCTTTCTCCTTCGCTAAACGGCCGGACATCTGCAAATGTGTAATAAGGAGGAGGACACGATTTGCCGTGCTGGTGCTGTTTGGCAAAACACTCATAAGATTTTTTTGTATCTCTCCACAAAACAGCGGCCACAACTTGAACATTTTCATCAGACAACCTGCGACGGGCTTCTTCCACTGAAAGTGCTTTCGCCGGAACAGTTGTAACCTCTTCTAAACGGACCCCGGACTTCCCAGGCCCGGCGGTTGTCCTTGGAGGGTTGCTCTCTCTCTTATGAGCAGCTTTCTTATCTCTCGTTTCTTTGCATGAAGACACCGCTACTCCCCACAAAAACAAAACAAGCAGCATATATGGAAGCGCATACTTCATAGGATGCAGAGACCTCGGCTTCTTTCCTTCCTCCCACAAACCCCTGCGGATCATCTGGTGAAACGAAAACTTTCTTGGAAAAAACATTACTATAACGTCTTCAACTTTAGTCCATCTTCAACCCGCTGACCATCAAATCAGCCAAACGCTTTGAAAAATCAGCCATATCTTCAGGGGTTACTCCCTCGGCAAGCAGTGACTGGCCGTGCAGGAGATGTGCATGGTTTTGTAACACCTCGGAGTCAGGATCCTGATCATGAACTTTTTTCAGTTGTTTAATCAGGGGATGTTTCAAATTCAGTTCCAGTATTCGCTTCGACGGCGGGACCGGTTGACCGGATTGTTTTAAAAGCTTAATGAGCCTTGGGCTGAGATCTCCTTCTCCACCCACGAGACAAGCCGGAGAAGAGGTCAACCGACTGGATGAGTTAACCTCTTTTACTTTATCCTGCAAAATAGAACGCAGCTTCTCCATTAAGGGCTTAAAGGCCTCCTCATCACCTTTGAGATCATTCTCTTTTTTCTCTTTCTTATCTTTCTTCTCTTTCTCATCAACCGTATCCGCGGTCTCATCAGAACCGTCTTTCGAAAGATCGTCTTGCTCGCCGCCCTTTTCGCCGGATGAACCTTTTACCTCAGAGAGATCCACACCGCTCTGGGCGGCGGATTTCAACTTCTTCCCTTCAAAATCACCGATGGACTCTACAATGATCTCATCTATTGGATCGGTGAGGTACAGAACCTCAATACCCTTTGCCTTGAAAATCTCCAGGTGCGGTGAACTCTGTAGCCGCTCAAATGACTCGCCGGTGATGAAATAAATCGACTCCTGGCCCTCCGGCATCCGCTCTACATACTCTTCCAGAAAAACCAGCTCGCCGTTTTTCTCCGAGGAAGGGAACAAGAGCAGCGACTTGAGCTTATCCCGGTTGGAGACATCTTCCGCGAGCCCCTCCTTGAGAGTTGAGCCGAACCCGGCCCAAAACTCTACATACTTCTCTCTGTCTTCTTTTTTCATCTCGGCCAGCTCGTCGAGCACCTTGCGGACTATTCGCCGTCGAATCATCCTCACCCGGCCGTCATCTTGGAGCATCTCCCTGGAAACATTCAATGGGAGATCCGGTGAATCCACTACACCTTTTAAAAAACGCAGATATCTCGGCAGCAGCTCTTCAGCCTGAGATTTGATCATCACACGATTTACATAGAGCTGCAGGCCATAAGGCTCACCATAATTTTGAAGATTAAAAGGCGGATTTTTGGGGATAAACACCAGGGCGGAGAATTCAAAATTC
>JAABSF010000096.1 GCA_011390535.1 Deltaproteobacteria bacterium
CCGTTACGGATGAGAAAGACTGGAAGGTGCCGGGGCAGGGCAGGGTTAGTTTAGCCCTTAGGGCTGACTTTACGGCGGTACAGAAACCTAAAAATGAAGAAGAATGCGATGATCAAGAAAACCGGCAATGGCAATGAACCCGACCGGGGTTCTGCTGCTCGGCAAGAACATCCGCCCCCTCCACCGTTTGTACCATCACCACCACCATCACCGACGCCGGCGTCAAGATATTCAGGCTCCTCCACCACCTCTATCTCCGTTAAAACCGACGCTGTCATCCCTCCCGAGTCAATGACTTGCACCTTCACCAACATGGATCCCAAAGCATTAAAGACCATCGTCCTTGGCTCGGAAACAGGGTGAGGCCCATAGTCCCAGGTCCCTTTGTAATCATCATCCCACCGAAGCTGCAGATCCTCTGTTGCGTCTTCGGTGTCACCTACAACCGGCGTAAGCACCACTTCCTGTTGCAAATAAACTTGCTGAGCAGGAAACTCAATCGTAGGGGGAGTGTTCTGTGCCTTCGTCTCCATGTACAAAGTTTCGTAAATCCTGAGCTTTCCCGCACCCCACAAATCCTGGACTGGATGTACATTGTCACCAACTACATCGTCATCCACCAGGGCTCCTGCCCACAACCTGTCTTTTATTTCTTCACCAGTAAGATTCGGCTCCAATTGCTTCAATAAGGCAACAGCCCCGGCTACATGCGGCCCTGCTCCCGAGGTGCCGCCAAAAACCATGTAGGAGCCGTGCTTGACATCAATGCCGTAATAATTCATAGCGTTGATGGGCGTTAATGGATTGTCGGGCGCGGCGATATCCATTATTGAAGCGCCGTCTATTCGGGTCCCTCGGCAAGAATACCTTCGAAGCTGCCCCGACCATTCGCCCCCCGCAGGGTTATGTGGCGGAGCATCATGACCTGTATATGCCGCCACACTGATGGCGGAGTCGGCGGTGGCTGGAAAACATATCAAATGTTTTTCTGAAGTATACTCAGGAAAATATACCCCTTCGGACCATGATGTCACATTGTCCATCACATAACCAGAGAGGTGAATGTTTGGATCTCCCGGCCCGGCGTTAACATCATCTTGGACAGTCAGCGTCCACTCACCCTTTTCAATGGGGTAATAGTTTGACCCATCCCAACCGGCGATGAGAATATCAAACATCGCGGTACCCCTCGCTGAATCATCTCTCTCGGCGTGAACAACAGTAGTCCCGTCAGGCAAATTCACATAGTCGCCATCAGTGCCCAGCGAAATGGACTCGCCACCGGGAGTCTCCAGGGTAAAAATCAAATCTCGGCCCGTCGCCCGCCAATGATAAGTTAGATTTACGTATGAAAAATCGGATCCATAAGGTGAATCATTCGGAACGATAACGGGTATCGCCTCATTGAACTCTGGCGACAACTCTACATTCATATGCTTTTTACACCCACCAAGATTTCCAGTTGGTGTAATCTGCGCCACTCCTTCAGCAGACACCTGATCCATGCTCGCCTCCATATTCGTGGAGCCATCGAGATGTGTTCCGGTCCAAGGAGCGTACTCATGAAGAACCAAATCAGCTCCTTCCTGCACAGCCCAATAAAAAAGTGTTGATGTAGAAATATATGGGTCAACACCATACGCACCCATCAAAACCTCAGCGTCGGGTGCTATCCCTGTTAGAGTGGTCAACCCCGGGCTCCCCCCTACAAGGATCCCGGCGACTCCGGTGCCGTGCAAAGACCATTCATTTACAGGAACATCCATCAGGTTCTCTCCCCGCCGATATTCATTATTTCCATCAAAGACGGCGCGAATCTTTGAAGTCCCCAGACGAATGAGCTTCTCTCCAGGATCCAACTTCCCGTTCCGGTTAACGTCATCAACCAGAAAAATTGGTTCTCCTCCGGATGGATCGTTTTCCGTATAACCTCCTGCAGGTCCGAAATCTCTCCTGCCGTTCTCGTTCATGTCGGCATAGATAAAGTCCCAACCCAGATCGAAAACCCCATTGTCAGACCCCAATATGGGTTCATATGAAGTGTAGAATCCCCAAGCCTCGCCATCGAAAAACTCCAGCACTTCGCCTGGATCCAATACACCATTACCGTCCAAATCCACTCCATCGATTCCAAAATCGAGGGTTCCGTTTCCGTTGACATCAATCCACTCATAGTATCCACCGTCTGCCCTGAAAAAATGAGGATGCGCAGGATCAATAGGTGAGTCGATGTCTGCAATCAAAACGCCGTGACCCGTAATGGGCAGGCCATCTCCCGCAAAGCTTCTCCAAACGTCCATCGCTTCAACTTCAGCAGCGGTATGATCAAGTGGGGGTTTCACAGGAAAAGCCATATCAAGCTCCACGCGGCGAACAAACGACAAACCCTTTAAAACATCGAGCCCCTTTTCGGTAACCAACACCGTGACCACTTTGCCTATCCTGCATGCTTTGCCGTTAACAACCCTGACCTCCATGTCTTTGTTCTCAGCTCTCTTGAGCTTCGCCAAATCACTCTCACTAGCCAACCGCACGGTAGCCGCCACCCGATCCATTTTTAACGCGGCCTTCATCCCTCCGGGCATGCGTCGACCACGAAACGCCCTGAAAAATGGATATTTGAACCAACGATAAAGTTCAGGGGAGATCTTGTGGTGCCTCTTTGAAAGAGGTCTGTGAGAAACACCACCTGAAGAGCCTTTCCCGGTACTCCCTTTCGCATCCATTGCTCGGGATGCTTTTCTCGAATCAGTGGGGGCCGCACGTAAGCTTGGATGGCCCAATACACCCGGCAAAAAAGTCAACACCATCATAGCCATCATAGCTCTCACAACCGGCATAATCATAACAGATACTAAAAATCGGCGCTGCATGTATATTCCTTTCTGCTTCTTCTTTAACCGATAAGATAATAGTCTAAACTGTGTTTTCAGGCATGCAATATTTCAGCCAAAGGCTATGTTCATCAAAAACAGATCAAGAAGGGTAAGCTCTTGCACTAAACAGTAATGAGCAAAGACCAAATAGCTCAGCCATTCGATTTATTCTGAATTTTACAAAGCAACTCACTCCGGCACTCGAACGGCTGCCGTTAGAAATCATGACATTACAGGCTGATAGAAAAAGAACGGAGTCAAAAAACTGAGGATGGGTCTCCGAAAATTTATGAACACCCATTGTCCGTCACCAATCGTCGGCAATTGTCCGTCAGTACCCATCGTCCGTCACCAATCGTCGGCAATCGTCCGTCAGGTTTGACTCTCGGAAAAACAGAAAAGTGTGAAAAAAATTCAGTCTTCTTTTCTTCTCCAGGCCAACGCGCCGGTGGGACAGTTTTCCACATAGAGCTTCAGCTCTTCGTGTGGAGACTCTAGGGCTTTACCAAACTCAGTGCTCAACACTGTTTCAAAACCGCGATACTTAAAGCCCAGAATCGAGCTGTTTACAACCTCCCGGGAGAGCTTTACACAGGTACCGCATTTTATGCACTTGTTGGGGTCCATTATGACTTCCGGATGTCGGGTATCATAGTCATACTCCCGCTTTTCACCCATCACCGCCTCTGGGTGAGAACCGCACACCTCGCTGTATTCTTTCAATTTACAGGTGTGCTTATCGGTACAAGAGCACTCCAGACAGCGGGATCCCTCTTCACGGATTTCCTCTTCGGTAAAAGTATAAGAGACTTCATTGAAGGTCTTCTTACGTTCATCCAACGGGATAAGGCGCTGCTCGACCCGCTCCGAATCCACCGGCGTCCCGAGATAAACGATGTCATCTTTCTTCAGATGATTCCAATGCCCACGGCTGACATTTATTAAATAAGGATCTTGATGTTTGTTGCCCTCAAAGGCGGCCAAAATACCCAAGGCCGCCCGTCTGGCGCCTGCTACGGCTTCTACGACAGTGGCAGGCCCAGAGACGCAGTCACCGGCAGCAAAAAGATCATCATCCACCCGATTATCGTCTTGGTCTACATCTACATCGCCCCATCTATTGGTTTTCACCCCTTCGGGGGCCACCGTCTTCTGACCAATGGCGGCGATAATGGTGTCGGCCTCTACTTCGTATTCACTGCCCTCAATGGGCACGGGCCGTCTCCGGCCGGACGCATCGGGCTCACCAAGCTCCATCTTGAGGCAGGTCATGATCTTTTTGCCGTTCTCTTCCCGAACCTTGGTGGGAGCGGTGAGAAAATGAAAGTTCACGCCCTCCTCTTTGGCCTCGTGGATCTCGATCTCTTCTGCGGGCATCTCTTTCTCTGTACGGCGATAAAAGCAGTTGACATCGTCACTGCCCAATCTCACCGCTGTGCGCAAGCAATCCATGGCGGTATTTCCGCCACCTATCACTATTGTCTTTCCGGGATTCTCGCCGGCCTTCCAGTCTTGGGCGGCGAGCTTTTCGAGGAACTTGATCCCCCCGATGGTGTGTTCTTCACCCTCGATACGGGCTGAAGACGAGCGCCAGCTCCCCACAGTGACCACAACAGCGTCATATTTCTTTTTTAACTCATCAAGTGTTATGTCCTCACCCAGCTTTTTGTTGCAGTGAATCTTTATGCCGCCCATTTTCTCAAAATGAGCGATCTCCCGATCTAAAATTTCCTTGGGCAGCCTGTACTCCGGGATTCCATAGCGCAACATCCCGCCGGGCTTTTCCATCATCTCATAGAGATCGGACGCAACCCCCTCCAGCCGTAGAAAGAACGCCACGGACAACCCCGCCGGACCGGCGCCGATAATGGCTACCTTCTTTCCGGTGAGGTCTTTCCTCTCTTCCATGTACTCGTCGTAGTAAAGATCAGCAGCCAACCTCTTGAAGTCGTTGATCGCCACAGGCTTGTTTAACAGGTTCCGGCGACATTCTTTCTCGCAAAACCTGGGACAGACACGACCAATGGACATGGGGACGGGTATGCGCTGTTTGATAATCTCCAAACCTTCGAGGTGCTTACCCTCTCTTCCTTTGCGGACATACTCTTCCACCTTGGCATGTGCAGGACAAGCTATTGTGCATGGCGCCTCACAGTCTCCGATATGTTCAGAAAGCAGCAAGTTCAATGCCGTCCTTCTCATATCTTTGACTTCTTCGCTGCCGGCGTCGATATCCATCCCTTCACCTGCCAACATGGCACAGCTTGGAAAAAACCTCCCGGTTTTATTATCTTTGGCCACACAAACAAAACAAGATGTGGATTTGGTTATCTTCTCGTTGTAACACAGCGTAGGGATTTCGATCCCCAATTTTTGGGCTGCCTGTAATACAGTAGAGCCCTTTTCCACCGTTGTCTCTCTGCCGTCTATTTTCAGCGTTACCTTGTTCACTTCGCTTCTCCTCTGGGAACTCGTGCCAACGCATCTTTCGGGCAAACTTCGATGCAGCTGTTACATCTGGTGCACACGGTGTTGTCCAAAACATAATCTTCCGAGATGGCGTCCACCGGGCAGGTTTTTATACAAAGTTTGCACTCGATACATTTATCTTCGTCTAAATACACATCCACCAACGCATTGCATTGCAATGCAGCACACTGCCTATCCACCACATGGTTGAGATACTCATCTTTGTAATACCTCAACGTGGACAATACGGGATTTGGAGCAGTCTGCCCCAACCCGCAGAGCGACCCTTTGACAATCTTGGGTCCAAGCTCTTCCAGAAAATCTATATCTTCCTTTTTACCTTCCCCCCCTGTAATTCTCTCCAATGTCTCCAGCATCCGTTTCGTTCCCACGCGGCAGAAAGTGCATTTACCGCAGCTCTCACGAGCAGTAAAATCCAGAAAATATCGCGCGGTCTCTACCATGCAACGTTCCATCCCGATGACAATCAAGCCCCCTGACCCCATGATGGCGCCAAGGGACCTCAGAGAATCATAATCAACCGGGACATCGAAATGCTCTGCAGGGATACACCCTCCGGACGGCCCACCAATCTGCACTGCTTTCACGGCGCCCTTCTCGGCCCCTCCGATGTCGTAGACAATCTCACCGATTGTAATACCCATGGGGACCTCGGCCAGGCCCGGATTTTTCAAATCACCCGCTAGGGCGAAGAGCTTCGTCCCCGTGCTCCCTTTGGTACCCACCTTTGCGTAGCTCTCGCCTCCCTCGTCGATAATCAACGGGATATTTGCAAAAGATTCGACATTGTTAATAAGGCTGGGGTTCCCTTTGAACCCTTTGTCGGTTGGGAAAGGAGGCCGAAAACGAGGTGTGCCTCGGCGCCCTTCCAGCGAATTAATCATAGCCGTCTCTTCGCCGCATACAAAAGCCCCTGCACCCTCTT
>JAABSF010000097.1 GCA_011390535.1 Deltaproteobacteria bacterium
CTCTTTTATCCGGATCTTGATGGTCTTACCGTTGATTTTATCGTAACCCTTTTCCTGGATCTGCTTTACGGCTATGGAGAGGTTTTTAATTGCCAATGGATATTCGGCGCGGCAATAAATAAATATCTCTGAGGCCCCGGTGGCATAGGCACCTATGAGCATCCCTTCCAACACCTGGTGGGGAACACTCTCCATCAGAGAACGATCCATAAACGCACCTGGATCGCCCTCGTCTGCATTGCAGATCAAGACCTTGCCTTCACTTTGTTTGGCAGCCAAAAACCCCCACTTCAGCCCGGTGGGAAATCCACCACCGCCGCGACCCCGCAGCCCGCTCTTTTTAACCTCGTCGACCACTTCTTCGGCCTTCATCGCGAGAGCTTTGTGGAGAGCCTTATAGCCCCCGTTCTCTTCGTACTCATCTATGGAGACAGGTGCTATTTTACCGGCCAAGCGAGTAAGCTTTATGAGCTCTCTCGATGTCCGCCCCTCCTCGGTTTTCAGCCTGGAAAAATCTTCCAGATCCAGAATCTTTTGCAGAAAATCTTTCTTAGGCTGCACTTCCCGGTATATAAAAGACCCTTTGTCGGTCTCGACTTCAACCAGAGGCTCGGCATAGCAATGGCCGATACACCCTACTTCCACGATATCTATATCTTTTACTTCGTCTCTGAAAAACTCCAACACATCTCCCGCCCCCGCTGCGAGACCACAGCTTCCCGTCCCAATCTTGATTCGCTGAATCATACCTCGCCTCCCTTCTTCCGGTACTTCTTAATAATCTTCATCAATTTTTTCCGATCCAGGTTTCCGAAGACCTTTCCATTGATACTGATGACCGGAGCCAAACTGCAGCACCCAAGGCATGCGACGATATCCAGTGAGAACAATCCCTCTTCATCAGTCTCACCTCCCTTGATCCCAATCTCATCGCTTATCCAATTTGTAACCAAAGAGGCACCTTTAATGTGACAAGCCGTCCCATCACAAACCGCGATTACAAACCTCCCGGGCTTTACCCTCTTGAACTGAGCATAGAAACTTACTATGCCCTCCACCTCAACAGGGGGCACCTCGAAGTACTCCGCTATCGATTGGATGCCCTCATCCGAGATATAGCCCTCCTTCTCTTGAAGCGTCTGCAGGGCCTTGATTACATAGCTCCGATCCTTTTCAAAGGAATCCAGCAAGGTATTGATTTGAGCCATCATTCCTCCTGACATGGCTTGACTGTTATGCTCTGCACCCGGAATGTGCACCGAATCGAGTAACTTTTCCACTATTTTTTCAGAGTTTTCTTTACAAAAAACGAATTTTTTTTCAACAAAATAAAGCTGTTGAGAAAAACAAAACGGAAAACCAAACCCCAAAAAAGATCTCTATGCTTGCTTCAGGGAGTCATGAAAGATGAGAGATCTATCCTATGATTTGGAAAAAGGAGCCCCCTGCCCTTGCCGATGAAGCGCAAGGAATCTAGTGAGGGGCATACTTCTTTGTGGAGATATTGAAGATATTATGGAGCTATTTATGAAGTGATTATCAAACCGGAACGATCCGTGCTTTATCTACCAGCCACGATCTCTTCCGCCTCTACCACCACCACTGTGACCTCTCCCGCCGCCGTCGTTTCGTCGCTCACGGGCCTCATTCACCGTGATTGTCCGTCCATCCAGCTCAGTACCATTCATATTCTCAATGGCTTCGGCGGCTGCATCGTTTGCGCTGAAAGTTACAAAACCGAATCCGCGCGATCTGTCCGTCATTCTGTCCTTAAGGACAATGGCTTCTTCAACATCGCCGAACTGCTCGAAGGCTCTCTTCAAACCGTCGTTATTTGTATCCCAGCTCAAGCCGCCAACATAAAGTTTCTGTGACATCTGTTTCTTTCTCTCTCTGTCTCATCCCGAGACCTAATAGTCGGGCTCATTTCCCAACCGGTTGTTATCCGAATAATACTGTTTAGCAGAGACACCGATTAAATAGGCCGGACCGTACACTTCCTGTACTTCCTAAAATGCCGACCCCGGCGTACTCTGCTCTGGTTTAAATAAGGGTGGTAAACTCAGTGGAGGGATATCCCTTTAACGGGCAAACCTCAAATGGGTGCTCAACCGTCT
>JAABSF010000098.1 GCA_011390535.1 Deltaproteobacteria bacterium
AACCAAAGTCCCCTCATCATACCCCATCGACACACAACTCTCGCCGGCCAAATCATCGCCGTCACAACCTTCGTTACCCTCCACCACACCATTACCACAGATCGCTTCCAAACAATCCTGAGGACAGGAAACTTCATCTTCGTTAGGCTCACATACACCGTTTCCGCAACTACTCTCACTCACACCGGATGCACAGCCCGGAACCACCCCGGAAAAAAAACAAATATAAACCACAACACACAAACCCGACCAAAAGCTCCTCAACACAATTTTAAGCAAAAAAAACAGGCTCATTTGTAACTCCTAAAAAAATCCCCGGTTCAGCCACTCGTTACGAAACCCTCCGACCTTCTTTGGCTGCGATTTCATAACAGGCCTTATTTATTTTACCGCTTTTATACTCAAAACGTCAACGTTGACTTCTAGGCCGTGAACTCTTTTACAAAACATTATAAATTTCAAAAATCCCGTCACTCGATTTCGCCCCTTATTATTCAGTGCCGCTTTGACCGCCGGATCCGAGTTGGAAAACACCACCACGCAAAAGAGGTGTTCGAGGGAAGTTAATCGTCTTATCACCCCATCAAAGCCCTTTCAAAACTCCAAAATAACAAAAAAAAACTCTAAAAAAAGCAGGGAAATCGGCCAAAAATCAACGTTTTCCCCTTTGTTTTCAAGCTGTTAGACAAAAAATTGACCAACTGATCACCCTTGATACCGTTGAAACTATGATGAAAAACGAGAAAAGAATAAATCCTCACGGAATAGGCAAACCTTATTTTTCGAATTCGGATGGCTCCTTTGCCTTGTATCAAGGAGACAGTCTTCGGATTATGAACGAGTTACCTGAAAACTCTGTGCACACAATTTTTGCAGATCCTCCATATTTTTTATCCAATGGAGGTATGACCTGCAAATCCGGTCGCAGAGCATCAGTGGACAAGGGAAAGTGGGACGAGAGCCAAGGAACAGAAGCAAACCACAGCTTCACCCGCACGTGGTTGGATGCCTGCAAAAGAGTGCTTCATCCCGACGGCACAATTTTCGTGAGCGGTACCAGACATGTCATTTTCAGCGTTGGATTTGCCATGCAACAACTCGGCTATAAGCTGTTAAATGATATCACTTGGTATAAGGTAACACCGCCGCCAAACCTTTGCTGCCGCTATTTCACACACTCTACCGAGACTATTTTGTGGGCGGCAAAGTCAAAAAAATCAAAGCACTATTTCGACTACCAAGCCATGAAAACCGAAAACGGCGGTAAACAAATGCGGAGCTTGTGGTGCATATTACCGCCACGAAAAAAAGAGAAACGATTCGGCAAGCACCCGACACAGAAACCCCTCGCCCTGCTGGATCGAATCGTACGCGCATCCACGAGAAAGGGCGATGTCATTTTGGATCCATTCAATGGATCCGGAACTACGGGAGTAGCTGCCGCGTTGTTGGGAAGAAAATACATCGGCGTGGATCTGGAACAGAAATACCTCCGCCTAACTCTACAAAGATATCGAAACCTCGAAGATGAGCCAAACCTAAAAGAGCTGAAAGAGAAACGAACAGCCAGAGGTGACGACGCAAAACTACACGCCTCCGCAAAAACCGCCATCGCCTAAAACCATCATCACCTAAGAAACATCATCACCTAATCACCTAAGATAAGTAAGTTATGAATAAAAAAAGGAGGCTACCCCGATTAGGCTAACCTCCTGTTTGTTCATCGAAACCACGGTGGCCGCTGTTTTTGTCAAACCTCAGCCAAATGTCTCTCGATATCCCCCCGTTGCTTTAAACCACCACCCCTTCTCTCACACGATCAAAAATGCTCGCAGGGGCTCCGAGGCACTCGCCCGCCCATGCAAGGCGCGAGCGGAAAGCCGACACAACATACTTAAGGTACATTAGCAGGCTAGCCAGGGAGTCATCGCGTTAAAACGCAGCATTGTAGGATGAATCGGCGGTTAATATGAGCTTTTTTAGTATCGGTTTCCTCGTCCACGACCACCGCCGCCGCCGCCGCCGCCACGCTCTCTACGGGGACGTGCTTCATTTACTCTCAGACTTCTTCCGCCCATGCTGGTTCCGTCCAGCGCGGCGATCGCATCACCGGCTGCTGAATCGTCCATTTGAACGAACCCGAAACCACGAGGCCTCCCGGTTTCACGGTCGGAAATGATATCCACCGATTCCACCGGCCCATGAGCTTCGAACATATCCCTCACCTCTTGTTCCGTCGCACTGAAAGGAAGGTTACCTACATAAATTCTCTTAATCATCGCTACTTACTCTCCGGCCCGCCCCTACGGCGAGCACAATTCAATGAGTCCAACAAACCCCGGCTTCTTCAAAAACAAAGCCGGAGACACAAAAACACATATTTTCTGATTCTCTTATTTAATGCTTTTCATAATTTTCGGTGACGGTAGGAACTACACAATGCCACCATTTGAAACAACTCCTAAGGTGTGAGACCCCTCCACCACTTCCTCTACTAAACAAAGCGGTAAAGAATCCTCCCCCATCATCCCTTCGCTCCTGATCAACCCCTCCAAAATTCCAAAAAACCAGAAACATCAAAACCAAACTCTGCAACTTCTCCATCTAAATAATGTCGGAATATGCCTTACAACATACCCAATTGACTCAACTCTTAGCACGCCCAATGATGAGTGTCGAGAAAAAAATAAGTACGAAAGAAGGAGCAAAAAACACAAAGAAGAGAGCAAAATCATGAGCATTGACTTTAGGCTTTTCGATACGTAACCCCTATCATATTGCATTTATTGGCATATACCCAACTACATAAGCCTGCACATTTCTTTTAAGCATTGAAAAGCTCTCTATTGGGGGGCTTGGAATCCTTAACCGAACAAAAAACACATTTTTACTGGACAAAAAGAAAGATAAATGTGATCCACACAAAAGATGAAAAAGACTGCAAAGAGCCGTTCTTTTGAACCGGACAAGTTTTCTTAGATGCTTTGTGAAAGGAGCAGATTATGGCGGATATAAAACTCGATCTTTCAAACCTTAAAGAACTATTTCCCAGTGATTTTACGGAAGACCAGATTGCTTCCGCTCAGACGGTCTTTTTAAAGGAGCTCTCGAAACTTAGCCACAGTTTCTACGGGGGAAAAATGATGACCGTTCCCAAAGCCGGAGTATACGGTTTCAACTGGTTCAACGTGTGGTACACCCCCGGTGTTTCCAAAGTATCAACAAGCATTCGAGATGACAACGACCTCTCATTCGAACTCTCCAACCGAGGCAATTTGGTAGCCGTTGTCTCCGACTCAACACGAGTACTTGGAGATGGAGATGTCACTCCCCCTGGCGGGCTGGGGGTGATGGAGGGCAAAGCATTTCTCATGAAATACCTCGGAGGCGTAGACGCCACCGCCATTTGTATCGACAGCAAGAATGAGAAAGGTGAAAATGATCCGGATCGGATTATTCAGTTCGTCAAGATGCTTCAACCATCTTTCGGAGCAATTAACCTGGAAGACATCTCTCAGCCCAATTGCTACAAGGTTCTGGACACATTACGCGAAACCTGTGACATCCCGGTTTGGCACGATGACGCTCAAGGTACCGGCTGTGTGACGGTGGCGGGACTTCTGACCTCTCTAAAAATCGTTGATAAACCAATTGAAAACATTCGAGTGTTCATGCTGGGAGCAGGGGCATCCAACACTACAATCGCGCGGCTGATGATCCAGGCAGGAGCCGACCCCAAGAAAATGGTGATCTTTGACAGCAAGGGAGCCCTCAGCACCAAGCGCGAAGATATTAAAAATGACAAACGTTTTTATCGAAAATGGGAGCTTTGTGAATCCACAAACCCAGGGTTTATTAATGATCATCTCGAAGCCTCTAAAGGTGCGGATGTTTTGATCGCTCTCTCCAAACCCGGGCCTGACGTAGTAAAAAAAGAGTGGATTCGAGCCATGGGAGAGAAACCCATCGTTTTTACATGCGCCAATCCCGTCCCGGAAATTTACCCCCACGCAGCAAAAGAGGCTGGAGCATATATCGTCGCTACCGGCCGTGGTGATTTCCCAAATCAGGTCAACAATTCACTTGGCTTTCCCGGAATTCTAAAGGGCGCTCTGATAGTCCGTGCGCGGAAGGTTACTGACAATATGGCGCTGGCGGCCGCACGATCTCTTGCAAAATCAGCCGAGAAAAAGGGACTCAGCCCTGATTACATAATTCCTACAATGGATGAAGAAGATGTATTTCCCCGCGAAGCTACAGATGTTGCGCTGCAGGCGATCAAAGACGGCGTGGCACGAGTCGAGCTTTCGGAAGATGAAATCTTCGCCAAAGCAAAGAAAGACATTTTTGAAGCCCGCGCCCTCACTAAACATCTCATGAAAGAGGGTTACATCAAAGAGTGTCCCCAAGAATTGGCCCAACAGGCACTCGAAAGTGCTATCACCCAAATTCGCTCAGCCAAGTAGTGATTAAACCTTCGGCTCCCATCCTGCGCTGTCCTGCCAAACGGTCAAAACCCTCTAACTTTCTAATCGCAGTACACCTCCCACTCCATTATAATCGGATTGGACTTTTGGCCGGTGACACTGGTTGCATAGATATCATAGAGTCTGAGTCGAGTTGTTTCCACAGGCGATGAA
>JAABSF010000099.1 GCA_011390535.1 Deltaproteobacteria bacterium
GGCGATGAAAAGGAATACGAACGGTTGGGTGGTTCGTGGTTGTAAACCGGTTGTACTTTCATAGCCATCAGATAAAACTATTTGAATTTCTTTCTTCCGGGCCCCTTCCACCATTCACGCCACCGATTTACCGCTATGTGTCTTTCTTTTAAAGGCAGGTCAAATTGATAACCAAACGTCTCTCCAATGAGCTCTTTCAATTCCTTTACCGCCATGAATCGACACTCTACATCGGGATGTACCAATGCATCGATCATCCACTCTATCCGATGCAGCCCCTGATTCCTAGACCACCAGGATAACCACTCACCCTTGTTATTCCCGAAAGCTTGCTTTGTTATGAGCAGCAGAGCTCTCTGGACAGCTTCGGAGACCGCCTCGGACTCATCGTCCACCATGTTGATCAAAATGGGTACTGAAATACCGTCCCGCAGGACACCTACCGCCTCTGCGGCACAGGATTTGTGAAAAGGAACCCCTTGCTGCAAAACACCGCGGAGATACTCCAGCACCGTGGCCATTTTTTCTTCGCCTGCGTTGAGCTGGAGAGCATCCACTGCAGCTCTCCTGACCGACCCATCATCGTCGAAAAGCCTCTGGTATAGAGGCCCCAGAGCTTCCTCTGAGACGACCTCGGTAAACAGAAGTGTAGCATAAAATCGCTTCTCGGGATCTCCTGATTTGAGGAGCGGTAAAATCCGATCCACAGCACCGCGCCCGTACCAAATAAGAAAGTGTAAAAGTGGTCCATGTTGACTCACAGGAGGCAATTTTGCTCCGGGTGCAAAGCGGTCCACAACTAAACGACCGGGAAACCGCTCCATTATGGCGTCCAGACCAGCATCACCCGCCTCAGCTAGAACTGAACCGGCACGCTCTCCCATCTCACCGCCTCTTTCCAACATGTCTACCAGACCTTCCAAACCCTCTTTTGAAAGATTCTCAGGTGCTTGCTGCGCTGCATCCACCATCACACTTTGCGGTGACGCAGCTCCATCAGGCGAAATCGCCGCCCCTCCCCTCGCCGCCATCTTGATTTCTCCCGTAGTTGACCCGGTTCGCCATCCACCCCCTTTACTTTCGAGTTGCCCTGACGTAGTTGTAGCTTCCTGAATACGCGCTCCCCCACCTCCATCAACCGACGAACCTCCTCCCTGTTTATCAGGGAGAGCTTCAGCCGACCTGTCAAGGCGCACATCTTCCGATGTACGGCCGGCGGCATAACCTTTTTTGGCCTCCAAAAGAATCCGCAAGAAAGCCCTCGCACCCAAAAAAGGAAGCGGAGCGAGTTCCGCCACTGCATCTGAAGTAACGAGCTCTTTTTCGCAGTCTCCGTACAAAACACAAACCACCCGTTCTTTAATCCTTACCGGAATCGCCAACACATTTGGAGCCTCCAGACGATCCAACTGAGTCAGGATAGCGTAATTGAGGCCTTCATCGTTCACAGGCCCGAAATACTGAGCCCCAGACTCAACAACTGTTTTGAACAACGATTTTGTCTGTAGAGGTATCTCCATCCTGTTGATCCCGGCGCTGGTCAAGCGCCCCTTTTCAACAGCATATTTCCCTGCTACGTGGTCGCCTTGCACAACAAAGAGTGCAGCATATTTACACCTTGAAGCTAGAACCTTAACCAACACCTGCAGAATCTCGTCGCGATTCTTCGTTGCCTTGAACGCATCATCAGCTTCTGAAATATCAATGGCGATTGCCCTCTGTTCTGGGGGAATCTTGCTCCCAACCCCTGCCGGCTCCGTTTCGTCCAAAGGAAGATCTATTTCAATTGAGGGCGCCTCAAATTCATCCCTCTTCCGCTCAGCATAACTAGAGGAGCCTCTGATATCAATCTCACCCTTCGCCTCTCTCGCAAACTGCTGGGGCTGAATAATTTTAGGGTAATCATCCATCTCCAGAGGAGGTGGAGGTGAGTAGGAAGGAGCTTTTTCCATATAACCTACCGGTGGTTCACCTTCGACCGGATGTTCGGGTAGCGATTCAAAAAACTGACCATCCATGGACGGCTCGGGCACTTCATCAGAAGTATCTTCCGGGATCTCCGAAACTGCATATTGAGGTTCTGAAACCTTGGCGGCCTCTGAGGTCACATCCTCATATTCTTCTGAGTGGACTTCCTCATCGGACCCACCAGACGGCTCTTGACCCGTCTCCTCATTCGTATCAAAAGTAGCTGGACCGGCACCTCGCTCAAACTCAGCGATCTCATTTTTCGTGGGCATCCCTACGAGTGTACGTCCTTGCCACATTGAGGAGTCAGGCGTTCCTTCCTCAGATTCAGCAACCAAACCCGATGACAAACCACCATCGGTTTCTTCTACTGGTTCGGCCGAACCAAGATCCCCTGATGCCCAAATCTCATCAGGTTCTCCTTCTATATCAGATTCACGTGTACCTTGTTGCTGTGTACCCTCAACTGAGGGAGCAACTTCGGGAGGTGCCGCCTCGGGAGGTGTGGCCTCGGGTCGTACTGCCTCGGGCGGTGCCGCCTCGGGAGGTGTGGCCTCGGGATGTGCTGCCTCGGGATGTGCTGCTGCCTCAGGAGGTGTGGCCTCGGGTGGCCCTACAAACTTTTTGCCTTTCAGAGTTTGGGCTGTTTCTCTTTCATGTTGGGGCCTATCTGATGTGGAGACGCTTCCCGTGAGGGTATGAGAAAATCCATGTGCATCTTTAACAGGCTCGGGAGCTCCTTGTTCGGGTTCCCGTTCGTCCTCAGGTTGAGGCGTCCCATCAGGCACAGACTCCATAAATTCAGCTGGTGCCAGTAGCCTGGCAGGCACCCCGGCGCTTCTCAGGGCCGGCGGATCACCCGCTTTCTTCAAGATCCCGGCAAACCTTCTGGAAATCGGAATATCGTACACAGCATTCAAAAGCTGAACAACCCGCATCTCTGGTACAACATTAGGGACCAAAGTCATATTCAGCATGAAACTAAGCTCTTCGAGTTGACCTCTCTCAATAGCCACAGTTACGGCAAGAAGCAACCTTTTGCCCTCACGACAGACAGGAACAACGCGATATTTCTCGGCGAGTTGTTGTGGAAAAACACTTTTGAGAGGAGAAATCTCGTGAAGCTTCAGCGCCGACAGATCCCCGGTGGGGAACCCTGATGCAAGCTGTAGAAACCGTGAAACAACGGCCTCATCCAGTGCCCCCATCTCCAAGAGAACTGTATCCAGCTCTCCTCCATAAATAACTTGACGCTGAAATGCCTCTTCCATGCGTTTGACGCTGACGACGCCGTCTTGCACCAGCAGCGAGCTCAGCTTGCTTGTCATGAGGCGATACTCCTAATGCTTGAACCCACACGGCTCATGCAAAAACATGTAAAAACCCAATATCATAGAAGAGTTACCATGTCAAAGAAGACATGTCTTGTCAAACCAACAGAACACCCAGGGCATGGCAATCACCAAAAATGATTGAACCGGACCCGCCGTCAAACTCAACCCACATCTTTTCTCACAACATAGGTCCCGGCCAACTTGTCATGCCAACCCTGCCGCAATCGGTCGAATCCAATCCATAAAATGCCCAGAAACAGATAACTAAATGAAAAGAAAAGACAAACCGTTCTAAAAGCTCCTCTGAACGGTCCCACTCGGCGTCCCTCGCCATCGACGATTCGAAGCCCCATGACCCTCTGCCCCGGAGAGGCTCCCAATAGAGCTGTGACCAAATACAAAAGGACAAGCCCCATAAGGAGACCGAACAGAATCCC